>JAJRVO010000831.1 GCA_024277275.1 Chloroflexota bacterium | reverse complement strand
GTTACAATTGGATGGACAAGTTTCATCCAAAAAAGTAAGAATTTGATTGATCAAGTAGTAGTGGGAGAAAAGATATGGTTGTTGCTTTAAAGTCTTTGGCTAACCAAATGGGAATCCCAATTGACCGCATGCGTTTATACAATCAGAAGCAGCTAAGTTTGTCTGATACTGATAATATGCAACTTACAAAAAAGAGACAGAGTTCTCAAGAAATTGAGTTTCAAAATATCTTGCCCGAAATCCAGTCGCTGGCCAGGATACGTGAAGTTCTTGATAAAATAGTCAAAAGTGTTGTCGAAGGGTTGGGGTATAGTGGAGCTATGCTGGCCGTTCTGGACAATAAACAGCAGATTTTGTCGGTGCAAGCCGTTGCTTTTAGCGATTGTATCCATAGCCTGGGTTTGGCCGATAGAATTGAGGACTTCTCTAAAGTCCAAGTCATTGGAAGTTCCGTATCACTTGTCCATAACCAAGATAACCTGGGAATTCAGACTTGTTTAACCGGCGAGACAATGATCACCCACAATCTGCACGATCTGTTCCAGCCCGTACTTGACTCGGTGTTGAGCCGTAAAATACAAAGCATTGCCGGGGTCAAAACCTGCATTTCTATTCCTTTGTTGTTAGAGGGACGGGTTGTTGGCAATTTGTGCGCCGGTACCGAGAAAGAAGAGATTTCTGAGCAAGATTTAGACGACTTGCATTTTTTGGTAACCAATGCGGCAATAGCTGTCCAAAATTCTATTGTGTTTGAGCGGGTTAATAGAAAACTGGTTTTACGAGAAAACGAGTTAACCCAGTTGCGCGGAATTGAAAAAGTAATTCACTCGTCACTGGACCTGCCCGAAGTGTTGACTCGTATTTTGAATGGGGCAATAAAGTTGACCAAAGCTGAATGCGGTCACGTTGTGCTGGTCGATAATTATGCATCCGGCCTTGTGCGTCGGGTGAGTTATCCGGAGGGACCCAAAGTGATTAATGGAGGCACATTTGGAATTACCCAACTGGTTATACGCGACAAAAAGCCAAAACTTATCGACAACACCAAGCTGATTGAACCACGGAGCAAGGAACTCAAACAGGTAACTGACAATAATTACGACCTGTATTCATACTCAAAAATGCAATCCCAATTGGGCGTGCCTATTTCCTTAGAGGGTGATTTAATTGGAGTTATCCACATTGCCAGTCAAAAAGCCGGCGCTTTTAACAAGCAATCGGTCGATATGCTTGAGCAACTGGCTGTACAGGCAGCCATTGCCATCAGAAATGCCCACCAATTTAAGGCAGAGCGAGATATGCGAGAACGCTTTGCCAATGTGGCTCAGGTGGTGGCAATGGGCGATATGGCCAGCAACATGGTTCACAGTATAAATAACTGGGTAGGCTCAATCAGGGCCGATTTAAATTACCTGAAACGTCAGCACACGCTTGGCAAATTTAACCCGGATGAGAACGTAGACTTGCTTGACGATATGCTGGAAAATGCCGAGTTGACTTTGGCTATGGCCGAAAATATTCGCAAACCTTTTCAATCGCTTACTCAGGAACCAATTGATGTAAACGAGTGTATCATCAATGTGTTGCGCGAGAAACGTGAAGAGTGTTCAAATGTAATGGTCATCAAGGATTTGGATGATTTGCCTCCGGTCCTGGCTACCCGGCAGCTTGAATTGGTCTTTGAAAACTTGCTGAATAATGCTTTGCAGGCAATGAAAGAAAAAGAGTTTGGTATTCTAAAATTTGCTACACGTTGCTCAACTGACGGGCAGTGGGTCGAGATTATTCTAAAAGATTCGGGCCCGGGTTTGCCAAAGCAGCTTAATGAAAGCGAAATATTTAAGTTGGGGGTCAGTGGTCGCCCAAATGGTTTAGGCTATGGATTGTGGTGGTGCGATACTTTTTTAAAACGCTGGGGGGGAAATATTCAACTGATTGAAAATACCAAAGCAGGTTGTAGATTTTTAATTAGATTACCTGTCAACACTTCTACTTTGTAATAATGGGAGTGAAACTTATGTACGCAAAACCAAGCATATACATAGAACGTATCTACAATATTTTAGTTCTTGAAGATATGCCAAGCTGGCAAAAAAGATTTAGGCGATTCTTACAAGATGAGCCTTTTAATGTTTTTATTGCAACAAACTGTCTGGAAGCTTTACATTTAACCCAAATATACCTCTTTGACCTGTTGATTCTTGACATTAACCTATCTGGAGTGCCATACAACGTCGATGGATTGCGGGTTGCCGACCAGCTTTGGGGCAGACACAGGAATATAAAAATCATCATTGTTAGCGGAGATCAAGATTGGGATAGGCATTTGGGCATTTATGGTTTTGTTCCCCGCTTTATTTTAGAAAAACAGAGTCTGGATCAAGACGATTTTATTAGAAAAGTATACCAGACCCTTAGATATTAATAAGGATAATAGCATGACTCAAGCAGTTGTCTTTATTAGCTATAGCCGAAAAGATGAAGTGGAAAAAGATAAGCTGGTATCTCATTTGGGCGTTTTACAAGGGGCCGGTTTAGTTGATATTTGGCATGATGACCGCATTGGAGCGGGCCAGGATTGGCAAGTAGAAATTAATTTGGCAATAGCCCAGGCTAAAATTGCCATATTGCTGATTACGGCCAATTTTTTAAACTCCCGGTTTATTCTGGGCGCAGAGGCGCCAGAACTGCTGAGGCGTCGCCAGAGTGAAGGACTGGTTGTTTTTCCAATAATTGCCAGGGCCTGTGCCTGGCGGGCTGTTGATTGGCTGAGGGATATGAATGTCAGGCCAAAAAACAGTGTTCCTGTCTGGAGTGATGGAGGTATCCATGTTGATGAATATTTGTCGGGTATTGCAGAGGAAATCTCGGTAGTTGTTCAAAAGAGAGCGGACCACGTTACCCGGACTACAACTGTTGGTTTGTCTAACCGGTTTAATGATACGCCTTGCGCTGATCCAAAACCATCTAAATCGTGGCGTATCCTTGTTGTTGATGATGAACCGACCTGGCAAAGAAGATTGAGCAGAATATTACGAGAAATCAACTGTACCGTGGTTACTGCCGGTAATTACGAACAGGGAGAAAATCTGTTGACCGATTTTGATTTTGACCTGGTTACAATTGATCTAAATTTGGACAAATCCACCCAATATGCCGATGGACTTGAACTAGTACTGCGGATACGAGAGGTATTTGGCAATTATATGCCTGTTATCATCATCACCGGCACCGGCAGCTTGGAGGAACAACGGCGATCATTTAAGGAGTACAATGTATTTGATTTTATTCAAAAAGCCAAGCTTGACTTGGAGGAGTTTCAGAAGATTGTCATAGAGGCTATCGGCAGTTCTCGTAACCTGATCCGGCCACAATTTTGAATCTATCTACTGCTGAATTCAATTGATAGGATTAGCCGCCGGCAAGTACTCGCACTCGCCGGCGGCGTTTTGTTTTTGCTTGCTGTTCAGTTTGCCTTTGCATACTACAAGTGCAGGTTTCAACTGTGGAGCTGTCGGCAATGTTTTATGGTTGGGGGTAGATACTATCTGACAAAAATACCGTATTTTAGGATAACGTAAACGGCCCTGACCCCATCTTTCCAATTGATTTTTTTCCCTTCTTCGTAGGTGCGGCCATAGTAGGAGATCCCAACTTCGTAAATTACACAGTTTAGGCGTGCTATCTTTGCCGTAAATTCCGGCTCAAAACCAAACCGGTCTTCTTTCAATTCGATACTTTCAATAATGCTTCTTTTAAAAAGTTTGTAACAAACTTCCATATCTGTTAAATTAAGATCCGTGAACATATTCGACAAAAAAGTAAAGAATCGATTACCAAGCGAATGCCAAAAGTAAAGCACTCTGTGAGAGGCCCCGCCAATAAATCTGGACCCATAAACAACATCAGCCTGACCGTCTAGGATGGGGTTTAATAATTTAGAGTACTCATTTGGCTCGTATTCCAGGTCGGCATCCTGGATAATAATATAATCCCCCGTAGCATGTTTGAAGCCTGTTCGCAAGGCTGCGCCTTTGCCCCTGTTCACGTCGTGAAAAACAACCCTGATTTCATCCCGGTCTTTAAGCGTATTTAAATAATCTCTGGTGCCGTCTGTAGAATAATCGTCAACAATGATTAATTCTCGGTCAAGGGGTAACTGTACGTCTAAAACTTTCTTGACAATGGTTTCAATGGTATGTATTTCATTAAAACAAGGCATAACAATAGAGAGCTTCATAAATGACCTCGGATAAAGAGAAATTTATAAAAGTTTAGCTAATCAAAAACACAGGGCATTATAGTCCAAGCGTAGTGTGTCGCAAATAAAGAACTCTTTTTAGCAAAATAGGGGCGCAATCTATTGCGCCCCTAATCTTTTCTGCGGATGTGACCTGCATTTTAGACGCGGCAAAAACACCGTATGCAACGCCTCTACACTACATAGTAAGCATCTAAAAATAAGTTTCTGCAAAAGGAGTCAAAAAGCACACTTTTTGACTCCTAAAACGGGAAGTTATTTTTGGACGGTCACATAGTATGGAAATCAGGATGTGCTTCTTTGCAGTCTTCTTGTACCGCGACTCTTCCGACGATTGGTTTGGCTGTTTTCATTGCCGTTTGTAGCGGGGTTTTGGGCCAAAACTGTCTCCAGTGGAGGAGGACTAAAATTTTTGAGAGCTTTCTTAGTAGCCGTAATATGGGATGGATTACTACCACAACAACCGCCGAACATTTTTATATGCTGCGCTCCAAATTTTAGAGCATATTCAGCCACAATCTCTGGGGTTACATCATAAACCACTTCTCCTGCCTCTTCCATACGAGGCAAGCCGGCATTGGGCTTGGCAATCAAGGTTACATCCGGGGCTACTGTACGCATTGCGGTGACTGCTACCAGGTTTTCTTCCAGGGTACGACCGCAGTTAACGCCCACAGCCAGCACATCCATTGCCCACAGTTCTTGTACCGCCTCTTCCGGTTTAACCCCCATCATTGTGCGTCCATGCATATCAAAACTCATGGTTACAGTTACCGGCAAATTGGTGACTTGATGCGCTCCGGCAATGGCTGCTTTGGCTTCTTGCAAGTCGCTCATAGTTTCGATATAAATACAATCAGCGCCGCCTTCAGCCAAAGCCGAGGCTTGCTCTGCAAAATACTCTACGGCTTTTTCATAGGTTAGCTCACCCATAGGTTCCATAAGCAAACCGGTTGGCCCTACAGAGCCAAAAACCAACACCTCATCGCCGGCTGCTTGGCGGGCCAATGCTGCCGCGGCCACGTTAATTTTGTGGGTGTGATGTCCATTTTGCTCCATCTCTAACCGAGGGCGACTGCCCCCAAACGAGTTGGTTAAAATGGCGTCGGAGCCTGCATCAATGTAGGTTTGGTGATGTTTTTTGACGGCTTCCGGGTTTTCAAGATTCCATAGTTCCGGGGCCATTCCGGGCGGTAGCCCCAACTTTTGGAGTTGGGTGCCGGTTGCGCCATCTATAATGATGATACCCGGCTCAGAGAGTTTTTGTCGTAAATCAGGCATGGCTATTTATCCTTTCTAATATTCCGTCATCTTACCGTTTTTCCAGGTAAAGGCAAATTGCGCCAAAAAGACATTATCTCAAACCTTTTACTTTTTAATTGATTTTTGTGCTATAATCTCGGTTTACGTAAAAGGGTATTAACTGCGAACCCTTGCTAAACCTGGTTGAAAGAGAGAGAGGCTATTGATTAAAGGCATTATATTTGACCTGGGCAGCACCCTTATCAAGTTTACCAAAGATTGGGATACCGTTTCTCAAGAAGGCGCCGAAGCTATGGCAACCTGGTACCTAAAAAAGAAACACATCAGGCTCGACTCGGCGGCTTTGGTAGAAACGTTTCTGGCCGACCGAGTCGCCGGATGGAAAACTGCCCGCCAAACCCACACCGAAATCCTGGCTACACAAATTCTGCTCGATACCCTGAAAAAAATAGAGGCTCCATTATCGACGGGCGCGTTGGCTCAAGCAGCCATAAAAATCTATTTTCAACCGGAAGAGGACGCTTGTCGGCCCTACCCGGACGCCGTTGATACGCTTAAATTACTCAAAGGGCAAGGATATCGGTTAGGGCTTTACTCTAATGCTACGGATGACCCGCTTGTGCAGCGTTTAATCAATAGAAACAGCCTTCGCCCCTGGTTATCGCCAACGTTTAGCTCGGCGGGGTGGGGGTGGCGAAAACCTATGCCTGAACCTTTTGAGCTAATTGCCAAACGTTGGGATTTACCCGCTCAGGAAATTGCCGTTGTGGGCGACACCTTACAGGCCGACATCCTGGGCGCTCAAATCGCCGGGATGCACAGCGTTTTGGTTACTATGGATGAAGCGTCCTCCAATGCAAATAGCCGGCACATTCAACCTTCGGCCACAGTAGATTCTTTGGCGCAACTGCCGGAGGTTATTGGCCGGTTGTAGCCTGATACCTGTGCCATCTCCCTCAATTGCTTGAAAAAGTACCAGAGAGTTGTAGTAAATAAATTTAAAGGGGATATATATGGACAATTTGGTTGAACTCTGGGAAAAACCCGCCGCTGAAGAGATAAATATGATAGTAGGCTGGCGTCAATGGGCAGATGCGGGCGCTATTTCGTCGGGCTTGCCTCAGTATCTTATAGAGCAAACAGGCGCCACAAAAATTGGAGAGATAAAGCCCGATGGATTTTACCTGTTCCAAATCCCCGGCACTCATCACTTTTTAAGACCGGAAATAAAACTTGATGAAGGTTACAGAAAATCGTTAAGTACTAGAAAAAACGAACTTTTTTATTCAGGTAACGACAAAAAAGGTCTTTTAATATTTCTGGGAGAAGAACCTCATCTGAATGAAGAGCGCTATGCGGAGGCTTTCTTTCACGTTATAGAAGCGTTGGGCGTTAGCAGAGTAGCGGCAGTTGCAGGCGTGTATGGGGCTATGCCATACGACAAGGATAGAGAGATTTCGTGCATTTACAGTCTTCAAGCAATGAAGGATGAACTTGCCAACTACGCAATCAGATTCTCCAATTATGAAGGCGGGGCAACAATAGGTTCGTACCTTCTTGATAAAGCAGAACAAAAAAGTATAGAGTTTTTTGTTTTTTACGGATTTGTGCCGGCCTACGACTTTTCGGAACTCTCAACACTCTTGCAAGGGATGAGAATAGAAAATGATTTTAAGGCATGGTATGACCTTATGAGAAGATTTAACCATATGTTTGAATTGGGAATTGATCTATCGGACCTTGAGCGACAAAGTGGTGAACTCATTTCATCAATGGATGCCAAAATTGATGAATTGGCAAGAAAAATGCCTGATCTAAAAGTGAAAGAGCATGTAGACAAGATAGGCAGAGATTTTACAGAAATACCCTTTATGCCTCTTGATGAAGTGTGGGAGAGGGAGTTAGGGGACCTCTTTGGAGATATGGAAGACGAGTCGCCTGCCGCATAGATAAAGGTATAGCATTGCCCTCACCGCGTGGTATGGTCATCACTATAAAAATCTTGCGTATTAATCTAAGCAATGCTATAATCACCGTCAACTTGGGTGCGTAGCTCAGTTGGTTAGAGCGCACGGTTCACATCCGTGAGGTCACAGGTTCGAGTCCTGTCGCGCCCACTGATTTTCTAACTTATAAAAACCCCTTGATGTTTTCGGAAGTTTGGTGATTAGGGTTCTCTATATTTTGAACATCGCTGGTTTACAAAAGGCCGTCATTGTTGACGGCCTTTTTTTGTTACTGACCGTCTCACTAAAACTTAAATTCCCCACCGTCCTGCTCAACCGCAACTTCTTTTGGAACCCCTTCCGCTTCCATCTCTGCCAGCGATTCTTGCAATACGGCGATGAATCGCTCGTTTTCTTCCGGCAGGCCGACGGTAACGCGCAGGTGGGTGGGCAAGTAAAATTGAGTCATTGGGCGAACAATAACGCCGCGTTTCAAAAGTCGCTCGGAACACTCTGCCGGTGGGAAGGGAGGCTTAAACAGTACAAAGTTGCCCTGGCTGGCCCACACTTGCATCCCCAATTCTGAAAGCTGCTGGTGTAACCAGTTTCTACCGTTAACGGTTAAGGCTACGGTTTTTTCAATGTGGTCTTTATCTTGCAGCCCGGCTATGCCGCCCACAAGGGTTTGTTTGCTCAGGTGGAAGGACTCGCGGGCGCGGGAAAGGTAGCGGGCAATTTCTGTTGGGGCAACAGCGTAGCCCAGACGCAGCCCGGCCAGCCCAAAGGCTTTAGAAAAACTGTGCAGGACGACCACGTTTTTACCCTCGCGCACGTACGCCAGTGAGTCGGGATAATCATCGGTGGTAACAAAGTGGTAGTATACCTCATCGGCAATAATGACCACGTGCGACGGCATGTTATTAACCAGCGTTTCCATCTGTTGGGCGGTGATAGTGGTGCCGGTTGGATTGTTGGGGCTACAAATGTAAACCAGCCGGGTACGCTCAGTTACGGCAGACAGAATGGCCTCCACGTCGTAGGTAAAATGGTCGGGGTCCAGGTCGACATAGACTACGCTGGCTCCAACGCGCCGGGCGGTTATATCATAAACGGGAAACGTGGGGCGACAGATGATGCACTCATCGCCGGGATTAAGAAGGCTGGCGGCAGTCATCGACAGCACATCGCAGCCGCCGTTGCCTGTAAAAAAATTGTCCGGCTCAAACCCCTCTCCAAACGACTCGGCTAACGCGGCGCGCAAATCCTCATCACCCATTGGCGGGTAGCGATTGAGTGTAGTTGCCGCTTGTTGCACAGCCTCTACCGCCAGCGGCGATGGCCCAAGCGCGCTTTCGTTGGAGGCCATTTTTATGACATCCTCCAGCCCATACTCCTTTGGAATTGCCTCAATAGACGCGCCGCCCACGTAAATTGGCGAGGCGGCAATGTTGGGATTGAAATGTAGTGATGATTTGTCGCTCATAAGTTAAACTCCTTTCGTTTTTTAGTAAACAGGAGTAAAAAAGTACACTTTTTTACTCCTAAACCCGCCTTGTTTTCATTCTTGCAGGCGAGTTTTGGCTGGTGTTAATTTCTTTTGCTGTTTATTCGTAACCACTCATACATCAGCGCTCCCCCGGCAATGGACACGTTCAGGCTTTCGGCTTGACCGTGTAGCGGCAGGCTAACGTAATCGGCCAGGTGGGGATGTAGCTCCGCACTTAAGCCGCGAGCTTCGTTACCCAGGGCCAGCGCAACCGGCCCGGTTAGCGCGTTGCTGTGCCAGGCAATGCTTCCCCGCCGGGCGTCGGCGCCGACCAAATGATAACCCATTTTAGATAAATAGGGCAAAACGTCATTAACATTTTGCGTTCGGGCAAAGGGTACGGTAAAAACTGATCCCATCGTGCTACGTACGGTTTTTGGATCAAAAGGATCGACACAGGGTTCAAGAAGAATCACGGCTTGCGCGCCAACGGCGTCGGCGGTGCGGATGAGGGTTCCCAGGTTGCCGGGGTCTTGGAGTTTGTCGAGAACCAGAACAATTTTGGATTTTGGTGATTTGGTGATTGGTAATTGGTAATTGGTAATTAGGGATAACAGTTCTTCCGTAGTCCATTCCAGGTCTTTTAGGGCAAAGGTGGCGATGAGACCCTGGGCAGTGTCGCGTTGGGAGAGGGTGTCCATAACGTTGGGGGCGATGGGGGTGGCTTTAGCCCCGGCTTCGGTTAATTGGGTTAGCAGGCGGGGGGCGGTTTCTCCGGTAAAGAGGCTCTCGCTGTAAAAAACTTCCAGGGGCTTAACTTTGGTAGAAGCGGCAGAGGATGTTGTTATGACCTGTACAGCTATGCTTAACAGTTGCAATCCCTCCACCAAAAAGCAGTTCTGCCGCAGGCGATGCTTGCGTTGGGTTAATTTTCGGATTGCAACAATGCGTGAGTTTTTGGTGGAGGTAATCATCTTAAATTAGTAATTGGTAACTGGTAATTAGTAATTGGAGGTAGAGGCTTGTGTTCATATTTCCCAATTACTAATTACCAATCTCTATTTAGATGTGACTTTTTCCAACCGGGCCAGCGCCTCTTTCAGCCGCTCGGTTTTGGCGACTAGGGAGATACGCATCCAGCCTTCGCCGTTGTTGCCGTAGATGTGACCGGGGGTAATGGAGATGTGGGCCTTTTCCAGCAAATGGGTGTGATACTCCAGCGACGAGTACCCCGCCGGCGTCCGGAACCAGATGTACAATCCCCCTTTGGGAAGGGTTGTTTCAATGTTCATTTTGCCGAGCGTTTCCAGGCACAAATCCCGCCGTTCTTTGTAGATGGCGTTACGGGGAATTAGCCAGCTTTGGTCGCCTATCAGAGCATCGGCGGCCATATCCTGAATGGGCTTGGCTAACCCGGAGTCGATCTGGGTTTTTACAGTAGCCAGCGCCTCAACGGCCACCTGGCAGCCCACGGCCATACCAACCCGCCACCCGGCCAAACTGTAGGTTTTGGAGAGCGAATTAAACTCAACGGCCACTTCTTTGGCCCCCGGTACTTCCAGGACGCTGGGCGCTTGATGGCCGTCGTAGGTGATATCGGAATAGGGGGCATCGTGACAGAGCAGGATATCGTATTGGCGGCAGAAGTCGATGGCCTCGGCAAAAAACTCTAGCGTGGCTGTGCCGCCGGTGGGGTTGTTGGGGTAGTTAAGCCAGAGCATACGGGCGGCTTTGGCGCTTTCTTTTGGAATGGCGGCAAAATCGGGCAACCAGCCCCGCTCCGGCAGCAGGTCAAATCGCTCGGTGCGGCCTCCGGTCAACATTGGGGCAAATTCATAGCTGGGGTAGCACGGGTCGGGAATTAGCGACAAATCGCCCGGATCAATCCAGGCCAGGTGCATGTTGACCACGCCCTCTTTTGAGCCGATGAGCGGCAATAGTTCGGCGTTGTCCAATTCAACCCCAAAACGCCGGCCGTAATAATCAATAATGGCTTGACGAAAATGGGGTTGGCCGGCATAGCCGCCGTAGTTGTGCTTGGTAGGGTCATCGGCGCTGCGTTTTAGCGTTTCAACCAGCCTGCCGTCGGGCGGCAGGTCGGGGCTGCCGGCATCAAGCTTGATAATGTCGGCCCCTTCGGCGCTCAGTTCGGCAATTCTTTTGCTTAGCAAAGCAAAAAAAAGCGGGGGAAGATTTTGGGCTCTTTTGGCCGGTTTCATAAGTTCCTCCTTGTCGTTTCTGAAATTTGGGCATCATCTTCGGTTTCGGTTTGTTCTGGGGTTATCCACTTTATTTCAATATCCGGCTGCGGATTGGCTTGAATGGGTAGCACGACGGTAAAGACGCTGCCGGGACAGTTCTGCATATCAAATCCGGGGCTTTCAACGGTCACATGCCCGCCGTGGGCTTCTATTAGCCCTTTCACAATAGCCAGTCCCAGGCCCGGCCCAGCGCCCATAAATTTGGTTTGACCCGTAGAGTGTAGGGACGAGTCGCCGGCCCGGTAAAATTTCTCAAAGACTCTTTCCTTGTCTTCCGGGGCAATGCCTACGCCGGTGTCGCTGATGGTAATTTGTATACACGCTGCTTTATTTGAGACGGCTTCTAACTCTTGGCCGGTGATGGTAATATGCCCCCCATCAGGCGTGTATTTAATGGCATTGTTAATAATTTGCCTGAAGATTTGGTGTAGCCGGTTGTCGTCAGCTTCAATTTCCGGCAGCGCGTCGAGGTTGTTTATTTCAGTTGTTTGCTGTCGCTCATCAATGGCTCGGCTTAACTGGGCTATCACCACGTCGATGATGGTTTTTGGTTTGACTTTTTGCAAGACCAGCCCCAATTGATTGGTGTCCATAGCCGACAGGTCAAGCATATCTTCAATGATGACATTCATTCGTTTAGAGCCGCGATTGATGCCGTCGGCCAGTGATTTAATCTGCTCGTTGGTTTCCAGGTCGCGCAAAAAGTTGACGTAACCCTGGATAAGGGTGAGCGGCGTTTTTAACTCGTGGGCGGCGATGCTGATAAAATCGGTTTTGGCCTGTTCCAGGCGGGCTAACTCCCGGTTGGCCCGCGAGACCTCGGTGGCGTACTTCATCACCTTTTGCTCCGACTCGTCGTAGAGTCGGGAGATTTCGACGGATTTGGCCGCCATAGCCAGCTTGGTGACTTCAAGATACGTGTCGATGGCAACGTGAGAGATATGCACAAAAATGGCATCCAGCGCCGTGAGCATCACAAAGGCCGGTTCGGGGTCTATTTCTTCGCCGATGCGCTGCCAGATTCGCCCCCGGAGGTTTTGCGGCACTTCCATTAAACTGGTTAGTTTACGCCCTACAGCCACAGCGTGGGCGGCTGCGCTCTCCAGCACCGAATCGGCCATGCGCGTTTCACCGTGCAGGGCCATATCAATGATGCCTTCGTACAAGGCTACGTGAAAGGCTCTATCTGTTTCATCGTCAAGGGCGCCCAACATCTCGGTGTGGTCTTGCAACCACTGGGCCAGCCGTTTGCTTTTCATAGTGTACTCCGATTATGGGAGTTGTTGGTGTTGTGGTTACACAAGCTGGTTTTACCTGGTAAATAGCGTAATGCGTAACGCGTAATGCGTAATGATTTTACTGAATTACGCATTACGCGTTAAGAGTTTTCAACCCCTCTGCCGCTATCACTGCATCCAAATCGCGTAGGGCGCGTTCTACATAAGCCTGGTAACGCGCTCTTTTGTTGCGGATTTTCTTTTCAAAGGGCGGCATCAAGCCGAAATTGGCTTTCATCGGCTGGAAATCTTTGGCCTCGGCGTGGGTGACGTAGTGGCACAGAGCGCCGAGCATAGTGGTCTCTGGCAAGGTTATGGGCGATTGGCTTTGCAGCAGCCGGGCCGCATTGATGCCCGCCAGCAGACCGGACGCGGCATTGCCCACGTATCCTTCCACGCCGATAATCTGCCCGGCAAAAAACAAGTGGGGGCGATTGTGCCACTGCATCGTCGGTTTTAGCAGCATCGGCGAGTTGATGTACGTGTTGCGATGCATCATGCCGTAGCGCATAAAAGCGGCATTTTCCAGTCCCGGAATCATACGAAAAACCCGGCGCTGCTCGTCCCATTTCAGGTTGGTTTGAAAGCCGACCATATTATACAACGTTCCGGCCAAATTGTCTTGCCGCAGTTGCAAAGCCGCATAAGGGCGACGCCCCGTGCGCGGGTCGGTCAGGCCAACGGGACGCATCGGGCCAAAGGCCAGGGATTGGTCGCCGCGCCGGGCTAACTCCTCGACGGGCAGGCACATTTCAAAGAAGTGTTCGTCCTCTTGCTCAAATTGTTTTAGCTCGATTTGCCCGGCCTGGCGCAAGGTGGTGACAAAGGCCGTGTACTCTTCTTCGGTAAAGGGGCAGTTGATGTAATCCCCCTCATCCTGCTCCCCACGCCCGTAGCGACTGGCCCGGAAGGCGATATCCATATTGATGGAATCGGCCTCGACAATGGGCGAGAGGGCGTCGTAAAAGTAGAGGTACTCTTTGCTGGACAAGGCGGCAATCTGCTCGGCCAGAGCATCGGAGGTGAGGGGGCCGGTGGCGATAATGGCCGGTGTGTCGGGGATGCGGGTTGCTTCTTCCCGGCGGACCTCAATCAGGGGGTGACTCTCAATTCGGCGCGTAATCTCCGCCGCGAAATTTTCCCGGTCAACAGCCAGCGCGCCACCCGCCGGAACCGCCGATTGTTCCGCCGCCTGCATAATTAGCGAGTCGAGGCGGCGAATTTCGCTTTTGAGCAGACCGGGGGCGCGGTCGGGTAAATCGCTGCCCAGAGAGTTACTACAAACCAACTCAGCCAGCCGGTCGCTGACGTGGGCCGGGGTTTGTCGCGCCGGGCGCATTTCGTATAGGCAGGTTGTTATGCCTTGTTGGGCGGCTTGCCAGGCGGCTTCCGTTCCAGCCAGGCCGCCGCCGATGATGGTGAGTTCAGGATGCATAGTGAAGTATTGTACTGCAAGCCAAGAAATTGACCAAACAGATTAGGAGTGCGGAATTATGAACTTTAAGAATTTAAACGGTAATGTGTTGCCAACGGTCGCCTTGAACTGAAGTTAAAGACCGCAGAGGTTTTCAACAGTCTCTTAATTGGCAAAGTTACCTTAGTTATCCGGCCAATTTACTGACGAAACCACCTTTAAAAACCTCTGCGGTCTGGAAATTTCGACTTCTCCGACAGCCTGCTAGTAACTGTATATCTTTTGGATAGCGCCATCTGCCGGGCAAGAGGCCCAAACGCTTTGGGTGGCGCTGTGGTAAAGCAGATCGCTTGTGGGGGTGCAGATAGGGTTGATTGAGAGGGGATTGGAGATGTCTGTGGCGTCGAACCTTAACTGGCCGAGCCAGACGTGGTTTTTATCTGTCCGGTGGGCGATACCACTTTGTTCTAACTGGCTGACATCTTTTTCTCCCTGTTGAACAATGAAACTGCCCGAATCAGGAATGGCAGGGTTAATCTGGGTTAGTCTGAGTTTGGGTCCGCTAAGCCTTGTTCCGACCCAGAGAGAGGGAGTGGCAGCGCCATCATACAGAAAATCAAACAGATCGGTACTGAGGGCGTAATCAGAGTTAGCGACGACATTGGCGTTGGCGTCTAGCTTTTGCAACCCGGCATCGTCAAGCAGCCAGATATTGCTGCCATCATGATCGATTTTCCTGACCGATGAGAAAGGAAATGGGGTTGTGCCGATAATAGCGCCATTGGCCTCGCTTAGGCGGGTGACGGCCGCCTGGTGAGCGACCCAGATATACTGCTGAACGCTGTCGTAGGTTAAATCCTGCGCTCCACTGGGGCCGGGCAATGAAAATTCGCCCAGCTTTTGCCCATCGGCGGCGCGTAGTTTGGTAAGGTTGTTAGCCCAGGGCTGTTCAGTTCTAAGGCGTGGCATAATTTTTAAACCGCCAAGAGCGCCAAGGACGCAAAGAATTTATAAAAATCTTGGCGATCTTGGCGTCCTTGGCGGTAAAATCATCGGCGATTGGTGAGAACTGAACAGCC
>JAJRVO010000830.1 GCA_024277275.1 Chloroflexota bacterium | reverse complement strand
GGCTGTTCAGTTCTCACCAATTGCTGGTGATTTTACCGCCAAGAACGCCAAGATCGCCAAGATTTTTATAAATTCTTTGCGTCCTTGGCGTTCTTGGCGGTTCAAAAAATACACCGCATCTTAGAACTGAACAACCCTGGGGGCAAACGCCGGTTACGGGGCAAACGCTTCCCGCAAAAGGGGTCAAACAGCAACCTGTTTGACCCCTTGATACGGGAAGTTTTTCTTTTGCAAACTCTGCAAGAGCGTGTGTTGTTATTCTTTTGGCAGTGGATACGCCGCAACTGTAAAGGTGCGACCGGCCCGACCATCATCGTAGGTGATGAGCCAGGAAGGTAGCCAGGCCAGGGCTGCCAACTGCACGTTTACATCGGTGCGGCGCGGCGAGAGTTCTTCGGTGGTTAAATCCTCCAAAAGGTCAACCCATTTACGGGTAATCTCGTCGGTCATTTCTTTCATCTCGGCTTCCAGGTCGGTAATTTCCGCTTCCAGATCAGCAATTTCCTCTTTGGACTCTTCAATATCTGTTTTAGCTCTGTTGGTCATCCGCCGTTTACTGGCAGCCTTGCTCAGGGCGCTGCTGCTGCGCCGTCCCATAAAGAAGCCCAATACGCTCTCGCCAATGCCAACCATCTCTTGACGCTTGCGGGCCTGGTACTCTTCTTCATCGGCAATTAGCTCTCGTTTCTCTTTGCGGAGCTTGGTATCCAGCCGGGAAATACGAGTATCGTATTTATCCTCCAGTTTATCCACTTCCGCATCTCGATTTTCCCGGGCCGCTTGCTGAAGCCGAATTTTGAATTCGCGCATTGTTTCGCCGGGTTGTTGAAAGAGCTTTAATTCAGTATGAACGATGATGGGCAGCCGGGTGTTATAGTAAAGCCAGTCGGACAGGCTCTTCTTGATGCTTTTAAGTTCAGCGGCGCTATTGACTCCCTCCGGCGCCGGCGCAAAAAACGGCCCCTGGTTGGCTCCAACCGCTTCCGGGCGGTCGGTTAGATTGTTTAGTTGGATGGGCAAGTTCTCGCTATCATTCCAATCGATTTGCCGGGCATCGGCGGGGGCGGCAGTTACCAGCATTTTCTCAATCTGCTCATTGATGCTGCGCCGGCGGTCAACAAAACGTATTTCGGCTGCGCCTACAATGGCCGGCTCGTAGATTAACTGTACCCCGGTTACATTATGGCCCCGTTCCATTTCCTGGTTAAATTGGCGAACGGCGGCTTGTTCGCTCACTTCAATGGGCAGGTAAGTTTGCGATACTGACGGATTAAGCGTTGGAGTGTGAGGCGAAAAACCGTCTGGCGCGGTAGAGGCCGCACCTGAAGTTGGCGGCGGCCCTGCCGGAGTCTCAACATCGGGTTTGGACGCTTGGGCCTGGGCTTGAATGGGCGGTCCCCCCGCAGTTTCAACAGCCTGTTTGCGACTCTTCATCAACTTCCGTATCTGGGATTTGGTCAAGGGTCCGCGCAAGTAACTCATTGCCCAGCGGGTTTGAAAGACAACCGGCCGGTCCTCATGCACATTGTGCAACAAGAACACCCGGCTGCCAAGCCGGCTGATTAAGGCGTCGTAATTAACTTTCTGACCGCTCCCCCCTGCCTCGGCAATGGCGTTCTGCAATCCCTGCAACACCCGGTCTTTGTCTCGTTCTGCTTGCAGCTTGCCAATGAACCAGGTGCCGGCATTGGTCAATCCCTTATAATCAAGGTCTACCGGATTTTGGGTAACCAGCACGCACCCCAGGCCAAAGGCCCGGGCCTGTTTTAGCAACGTTAGTAGGGGGCGTTTGGAGGGCGGCTCGGCGGTGGGGGGCAAAAAGCCAAAAACTTCGTCAAAGTAAAGCAGCGCCCGCAGGCTGGTTGTTCCGGCCTGGCGGCGAACCCAGGTCAACACATTTTCCAGCAGCAGGGTTACAAAAAACATCCGCTCGCTATCGGAGAGGTGGGCAATGTAGAAAACGCTGTGGCGGGGTTGGCCGTTGGCGGTGTAAAGCAGGTTGTCCACATTCAATGCGTCGCCTTGCAGCCAACTTTGAAAGCTGGGCGAGGCCATCAGGTTGTTAAAGGCCATAGCCAATTCAAAGCGGTCTTTTTCCGGGTAAAAGGTGTCTACATCAAACACTCCTACCTGCCGCATCGGCGGATTCTGGATAGACATAATTAATTGGGCCAGGTCCAAGTCTTGATTTTGTCGCCAAAAATGCTCAAAAATATTGGAGAGCAAAATGACTTCCTTGCTACGGATGGGATCGGCCTTAATACCTACCAACGCCAGCAGGGCCGCCACTGTGCCGCTGATGCGTTCCCGTACAGCCTCGGCATGGTCGTCAAAATCCAGACCGGGCGCGGCCAGGCTGCCCAATATGCTGATAGGCACGCCGGCATCGGAGCCGGGGGTGTAGATAGTAAAATCAGTTGTCTCTTGCATCAGGCGGATGCGTTCAGGCCCAATACCCCAGTCGGCCAGGCCGTTGCGCCACAACTCGGCGGTAGATTGGGCATACGCCTCTACGGTTTTACCCTTTCGCCGGGCGTCATCCACATTGATCCAAGACTGGAAATCTTCCGGACGCAAGTCCGGGAATTGCAGCAGTAAATTGGTGATATCACCCTTGGGATCAATTAAAATTGTTGGTACTTTGTCGATGGCCGCCTCTTCAAGCAGTCCGATGCACAGACCTGTTTTGCCGCTGCCGGTCATGCCCACGCAAACGGCGTGGGTGGTCAAATCCCGCGCATCGTAGTTAATGGGGATTTCAAGGCGCTGACCGCTTTCAAGATCATATTCGGCGCCCAGGTAAAATGAACCCAACCGTTCGACTGGTGCTTGCATAATAATAACCTCCTGTAATTTGACCTATATAAAATATGAATAAGACGCAATTTTACGATGATAAATAAACGGATTGCTTTGTTTTGTGGGTTTGCCATCTATTTTACCACAGAAACATTACAATGTTGATTACGATGGCGACAGATTGGCGGGCAACAATTTTAAGATTGAAACAACAGGCGGTGGCTAAACGGAGGCATTAATGGCCCACTAAGGACTTGAAAAAGAATAACTTCCCGCGCAAGAAAATTGAAAGCGGGTAAATAGTAAATAGTAAATAGTAAATAGTAAATAGTAAATAGTAATTGGTAATTCAAGCGCTATTTACCAATTATTATTTACCGGTTTCATAAGGCTTTGGACTTTGGACAAAAAATTTAGCGGACTGAACCTTAACAAATAAGCGAAACTGTGTCATACTCAACGGCAGGAGGTGAGAAATGACACACAAATTGGAACAGTTTCGTTTAGATTTGTATGAGGTATT
>JAJRVO010000829.1 GCA_024277275.1 Chloroflexota bacterium | reverse complement strand
TTGGTGGTTTCCACTATATCTTTATCGTTTCTCTGTAAATCTTGCTAAGTGAAGGATTGAAAGGCAAAACCTGCGCTCCATTATACTTGAAACCTTATCATTTTCACAAAAGGTATAAATTCAATGTCGAAAAATTTGTTGACTAATAAAAATTTATTATACTGAGTTGATTCAATATCGAGATGTGTGAATTAAAAATTCAAAGGAGATAAAGATGTCTACAGATTTTCAATGGGTTACGGCTGATGTTGATGTGACCAAAACGAGTGATGGCAGTTTGATTTTACAGAACAAAACACCGCTGGCATCCTGCCCTGCCAACCTGAGCGACTGGCTTCATCAAAACGCCAATAAATTTCCCGACAAACCGTTTTTGCAACAACGCGATGAACAAGGCGAATGGCATGGCCCAACTTTTGCTCAAACCCTGGCTGCGGTTAACCGGCTTAGCAATGGACTGGTCGCTATGGGATTGGACGCCGCTCGGCCAATTGCTATTCTGTCTGAGAATAGCATTAATATGGCTATTATACAACTGGCGGCAATGCAGGTTGGCTTGCAAGTCGTGCCTATCAGCTACGCTTACTCCGCGCGTTCGCAAAGCGGCTCCCATATCAAGCATATTCTGGATGTGACCAACTCCGCCATCCTGGTCATGTCAAATGCCGATGTCCACATGACCAAACTCAATCAGTGGGACACCGGCGACCTGCAACTTTACGCTTTTTCAAATAGCCAATCCCACACTAACGTAAAACCGTTTGAAGATCTGTTTGACGAGAGCGAAACCTTATCCACCGAGAGTCAAGCCCGCTTTGACGCTGTTACCCCCGATACTCTGGCCAAAATCCAGTTTACTTCCGGCTCCACAAACCTGCCCAAGGGCGTTAAGGTGACTCACGGCATGATGGTCACTAATCAGGTAGGTGTGGCGCAAATGTGGCCCTTTTTAAACAGTAACGACACTGTAGTTGACTGGTTGCCCTGGAATCATACGTTTGGCGGCAATTTTGTTTTTAATATGATGCTGATGCACGGAGGCACATTTTACATCGATCATGGTAATCCCACCCCAATGGGCCTGTCAACGACCATCCAAAATATAACGGATGTGTCGCCCACTATTTATTTTGGCGTACCGCGCAGCTACACGTCCCTTTATGCCCACATGCAAAAAAATGACGCCTTAAAGCAAGCCTTCTTTAAGAATCTCAAATTTATTTTTACGGCGGCGGCGGCTCTGGATCAGGTCACTTATGAAAGTATTAAAGCAATAAGCGCCGAAGCGAGCGGGAAACCGGTCCCTTTCTTTTCCGCCTGGGGCAGCACCGAGACGGCCCCCGATTCAACGCTGGTGTATTGGGAAATAAACGATGCCCGCGTCATCGGGTTGCCCATTCCCGGCGTCAGTATAAAGCTGGCGCCGGATGCTTCCGGCAAACAAGAGTTACGAGTAAAAGGCCCCAACGTAACATCCGGCTACTACAACAATGAGATAGCTACGGCCGCCGCCTTTGACCCAGAGGGGTATTACCGCACCGGAGATGCCGGTAAATTTCTGGACCCTGATAATCCGGCAGCCGGCCTTATTTTTGATGGCCGAACCGGCGAGGATTTCAAGCTAACCAGCGGCGTATGGGTACATAACAGCCGTTTAAGAAACAGCATTAACAAATTGGGACAACCTCTGCTGCTTGAGGTTGTCATTGCCGCGCCTAACCGGGAGTACCTGACCGCAATGGTCTTTCCCAATCTACCCGTTCTGCGCGGGCGTTTTGCAGAAGCCAGTCAAGCCAGTCCCGACGACGCCGAATTTCTGCAAAGTGAAGCCGTCATCGAATTTTTCCGCGACGTTTTCAAACAGCACAACGCCACGCAACGAGGCAGTAGCAGCCGATTTGAGCGATTTACCCTGCTGACAGCGCCGCCCCAGATCGACAAAAATGAAACAACAGACAAAGGTTATATCAACCAGAGCGCCGTTCTCAATCATCGCGCTGATATTGTAGACAAGCTATACGCTGAATCTCTACCTGATGATGTGGTTGTGATTAACGCGGAATAAACTATTACCTGGCTAACACACCTAATTTTTCAGAAATATCTCGACCCGCTGCCACAATATAGGGGATAAATTGGGCTATCTTTTCGGGCGAGAGGCGCGAATTGAAGTTAACCAGGGTAATAACTGCGGTTACTTCCTGCCCTTCCCCATCGTCTTTGTTTATAGAAGAAACCGGCGCAGGAGCAAAGACAGGAACAGAGATGGCCCCGACATCCAGCAGGTACTCTTCGTTGTCATCAATGGCGTAACCTTGCGCTCTAACGGCGGCTAAAGCGGCTCGATACTGGTCGGCGTCAACAATGGAGGTGGGCGTAAATGCCTGGAGACCGGGGTCGACCAGCAGGCGCTTAACCGTTTCACCCGGCAGATAGGCCAAAAACGCTTTGCCAAAAGCCCCGGCGCAAAACGGGATGCGCATCCCAATAGAGGCGGCCACCCGTACATTCGTCAAAGGTTCATCCTTATCTACAACGGTGATGTTTGTGCCATTTAGAATGCCCAGTAAAATGGTGGCGCTTGTTTGCTCTACCAAACGACGCATATAGGGCCGAGCTATGGCTCGGATATCAATCTGGCTGCGGGCCACATTGCTCATTTCCGCCAGCGCCGGACCAAGCCGGTAGCGGCGGGTGGCCTCGTTTTGGATTAAAAAGTTATGATAGACCAGCGTATTTAGAATATTGTGAACGGTGCTTTTGTTGAGGCCCAGCAAACGACTAATTTCTGAAACGCCGTACTCTTGGCGCTCGCCGTCTTTAAACAGATAAAGCGCTCGAATAGCCCGATCAATGGCCGGAACCAGTGAGGTCATAATAATCCCCTATACTTGATATAGAATGATGTTTGCTCTACAGAACCAAATTATAACGGATGATGTCGAAAATATCCAGTAAGGTCAGGGCTGTTCAGTTCTCACCAATCGTCGATGATTTTACCGCCAAGGACGCCAAGATCGCCAAGATTTTTATAAATTCTTTGCGTCCTTGGCGCTCTTGGCGGTTTAAAAATTATGCCACGCCTTAGAACTGAACAGCCCTGCCAGTAAGGTACGGTATAGTATATGTATGAAACCAAAAGTTTTGTCGCAAAATTGACCGGCGCAATTGAGTGTAATAACTCGCTGCTGTGTGTTGGCCTTGATCCTGATCCCAGAAAGTTTCCAGACCATTTTGCCAAGACAATTGACACAAAAGCATTAACAATTTGGGGTCAAACCATCATCGAGAAAACAGCCGAGTTTGTTTGCTGTTACAAACCCAATTTTGCTTTTTATGAGCAGTATGGACCAGCCGGTCTGGAGGCCCTGCGCCAAACAATTGCCGATGTGCCCGACGGCATCCCTGTTTTGCTGGACGCCAAACGCGGCGACATTGGCAGCACAGCGGCGGCCTACGCCCGCGCCGCTTTTGAAGTGTGGAAAGCCGACGCCATCACGGTCAATCCATATTTGGGCAAAGACAGCGTCGCTCCTTTTTTGGAGTACCCCGGCAAAATGGTCTTTGTTCTGTGTTATACCTCAAACCCCTCGGCCAGAGAGGTGCAAGGGTTTGGCCCCGAAGAGGAGAAGCTTTATGAGCATATCATTCAGCAGGGTCAAATGTGGGGCAATATTGAGCAAGTTGGATTTGTGGTTGGCGCCACCCAACCCAAAGCTCTGGCTCGCGCGCGCAGCCTGATGCCCGATTACCCTCACTGGATTCTGGCTCCCGGCATTGGAGCGCAAGGCGGCAATCTGGCAGAGGCCCTGACCGTTGGCCTGGATCGTGATGGCAACAGGCTAATTGTGCCCGTTTCTCGCGGCATTATTTACGCCGAAGCTCCGCGCGCGGCAGCCCAGGCCATTCGAGGCGAGATTAACCAAATTCGGCAGCGCGTCAGGCTGGCCCAGGGAACCACGTTGCTCCAAACGGAACTCGCTTTGCAACTATACGAAGTCGGCTGTATCCAGTTTGGAGAGTTCACCCTGGCTTCCGGGCAGCAGTCCCCTATCTACATCGACTTGCGACGATTGTCCGCCGACCCACTGCTTTTAAAGATGGCGGCTCTGGCTTATGCCGACCTGTTAAACCCGCTTACCTTTCACCACCTGGCCGCTGTGCCTTATGCCGCCTTGACCATCGGCACGGCGGTTGCCTTAACCACAAACAGCTCATTAATTTATCCCCGCAAAGAAGTGAAGACGCACGGAACCGGCAAAGCGATTGAGGGTGTATTCTCGCCGGGAGACCGGGTTGTGGTCATTGAAGATTTGGTCACCAGCGGGGGCAGCGTCCTAAAAGCAATTGAGCAATTAAAAGCAGCCCAACTGCTTGTGTCAGACGTGGTGGTGTTGATTGACCGCGAACAGGGCGGCAATGAAGCTCTGGCTAAAGAGGGGTATCGCCTGCACGCTGCCTTAAGAATA
>JAJRVO010000828.1 GCA_024277275.1 Chloroflexota bacterium | reverse complement strand
CGGTTTTGTGGCTGTGATTGGACGGCCCAATGTAGGCAAATCAACGCTGATGAACCACTTTTTGGGCCAAAAGATTGCCATTGTCAGCTCCAAACCGCAGACTACGCGCAACCAGCTTTTGGGTATTTTAACTTTACCATCGGAGACGCACCCTGAGTTGTCTGAGCGGCGTTCAGATAACTCTGAACGTTGCCCGCCGGCCCAGGTTATTTTTGTCGACACGCCGGGCATTCACGATCCGCATCACAAGTTTGGCGAATATCTGGTTGATACCGCGCTGGAAGCCATCCCCAACGCCGATGTTATCGTGTGGCTGGTCGATGCCGCAAAAAAGCCGCCTCATGCTGAAGACAGGCTGGTGGCTGAAGCTATTCAGGAGAGCCAGGCCAAAGCAGCCCGGCAAGGCGAGTCCCCCCTGCCCGTCATTTTGGCTTTGAATAAAGTGGATTTGCTTTCACTTGAACAGTTGGCAGCAAGCGTCGAAAAGGAGTTTTTGGCGTTGTATCCGGCTGATGATTGGCTCCTGCTTTCGGCCACGCGGGGAGATAATCGAAATGAACTGCTGCAACGTATCATCAATACCCTGCCGCCCGGCCCTCTCTACTACCCGGAAGACCAGGTCACCGATCAGCAAACTCGGTTTATTGTGGCCGAGCTTGTCCGCGAAGCCGCGCTTGAAACGCTGCATCAAGAAGTGCCTCACGCTTTAGCCGTGTACGTCACCGAATTCACGCGTCGCCACGAGAAATTAACCTACATCAGCGCCAACGTCATCCTTGAGCGCAAGTCGCAAAAAAAGATTGTCATTGGCGACAAGGGAAAAACGTTGAAAAGGATTGGACAAAGAGCGCGCCCGCAAATCGAAGAGTTGGTCGGGACCAAAGTTTATCTGGAGTTGTGGGTCAAAATACGACCCAAGTGGCGCAAAAAGGAGAATGAACTGCGCTGGTTGGGGTATGCGAAATCAAGTTAAATGAGTTTGATGAGTTTTGTGAGTTTTGTGAGTTTTGTGAGTTTTGTGAGTTTGATGAGTTGGGTGAGTTTTGTGAGTTTGATGAGTTTGATGAGTTAAATGAGTTTAAAAGAAAAAACATCTCGGATTTTTAGAAAACACTTTGGCGCCGAACCCGCTTATCATTTTCGCGCGCCGGGCCGGGTTAACCTGATTGGCGAGCATACGGATTATAACGATGGTTTTGTGTTGCCATGCGCTATCAATTACGATACGGTTATCGCCGCCGGTCATCGCGCCGATGGACAGATGTCGGTAGTGGCCGCCGATTACCGAGAACAGGCGAGTAATTTTGAGCTTAAACCCGACATTCCTCACGATGAGACAGCGCCCTGGAGCGACTATGCGCGCGGTGTGGCCTGGGGACTTATCAAGCGGGGTTATCAATTGGGCGGGGCTAATCTGGTTATCGCCGGAAATGTGCCGCGAGGGGCGGGGTTGAGTTCGTCGGCCTCATTAGAGGTGGCGGTTGGCGCGGCGATGTCTGGCTTGAGCGAACTTGACCTTGACGGCAAAACGATTGCCCTGAACGGCCAACAGGCAGAGAATGACTTTGTGGGCATGAAGTGCGGCATTATGGACCAGTTCATCTCGGCCCTGGGGCAAAAAGGACACGCTTTGTTGCTTGATTGCCGTAGTCTGGATTACCAGGCTGTACCCATCCCCGCCGGAACCGCCATTATTATTGCCAACAGCAATGTCAAACGAGGGCTGGTCGACAGCGAATATAACACCCGTCGTCAGGAATGCAAAGCCGCTGCCGCTCACTTTGGGGTCCCTACGCTGCGCGACGTGTCCCCGGATATATTTGCCTTGCGCGAAGATGAGTTGGATGAAACCGTAGCCAAACGGGCGCGACACGTTATCACCGAAAACGCTCGCACCAAGGCGGCCGCCGCAGCCCTGGCTGAAGGCAACCTGAAACAGATGGGACGCTTAATGGCGAAGTCGCACATCTCAATGCGGGAGGATTTTGAAATTACCGTGCCGCCCATTGACGCGCTGGTAGAGATTGCGGCCGGGGTCATCGGCCAGGCGGGAGGCGTGCGGATGACCGGCGGGGGATTTGGCGGGTGCATTGTGGCCCTGGCTCCGCAAGAACTTGTGCCGGAGGTTGAGGCGGCTATTGCTCAACAATATCCGGCGGCGTCCGGATTGGAAGCTACGGTTTATGTGTGCCAGGCCTCGGCGGGGGCGGGAGAGTTTTGAGTTGGTGTAACTGTTTACCCCGACCGTCGCCACAAATAAATGCCCACAACTATGACCAGTAGTACAAAGGGTATGCCAAACGCCACTAACACCGCTATATTCTGGCCTCGACTGACGGTTTCGGTAAACACGACTTCAACCTTACCCAATTCATCTTCAACTGAAACGGTTACGTCCCACTGTCCGGTCTGGTCGGCCGGCACATGGGCTACATAATCGTAATCGTTGCCGGCATTTTTGTGGCTACCTTGCGCGGTAAGGATTGTGCCGTCTTCACGATGTTTAGCTTCTACCATCACCATCGCATCGCGGCGAAGTTGATTATCCTCAATGCCCGTAACTCTAATCCAGACACTCATTTGCCCTAACGTCACCGGCAGCGGCGCGGTAGCAACCAGCAAAATGTAAGGGCCGTGTTCTTCGTCATCGACCCTTATTTTGCTGCCCCCCGAGCCGGGACCAATGGCTAAAGCGGGATGCAACAAGCCGTAGGCGGTGAACAGAGCCAAAATTAAGAACAGTATAGTCAGGCTTCGGTGTATCTGATATTGCTTCATTTGCTGTCCTACCATAAGCGCGGGGTTACTCGATAGATTCTTTGACCGGCTGGACAACTATGGTCAAATAGTCAGTAGCCGCCCAAGCGTGGAGAAATGCATTAAGAGCAATCGGTGTAGGGCCGGTCGGCAAAATTGGATCATGGGCTATACTCAGCACGGTCACAAAGTAACATTCTGAAAGCCAGAGAATAGGACACAGATTTTCGCAGATAAACACAGATTATGGTAAAAAACTAAACAAAAATCTGTGAAATCTGTGTTCATCTGTGTCCCATAAAAATGTT
>JAJRVO010000827.1 GCA_024277275.1 Chloroflexota bacterium | reverse complement strand
ACATTCTGAAAGCCAGAGAATAGGACACAGATTTTCGCAGATAAACACAGATTATGGTAAAAAACTAAACAAAAATCTGTGAAATCTGTGTTCATCTGTGTCCCATAAAAATGTTACTTTATGGCCGTTGGCAGTATAACAATAAAATTGTAGCCGAATTGCTACACTGGCTTTTTTTGAAATTGGTTGCGCCTGTGGAGGCACGTTTGCTTTGAAAGTGTCCTTGCCAACCCGCAATCGGCTAAATTTTAAAGGTGGCAGGCAAAACCAGTATTTATGCTATAAGTAACCATACACACTTTCTTTCCAACCAAACAAGCTGGTAAGCAGGTAGTCTAAACAC
This sequence comes from Chloroflexota bacterium, assembly GCA_024277275.1. GTDB lineage: Bacteria > Chloroflexota > Anaerolineae > 4572-78 > J111 > JAJRVO01. Next base: position 2,513 of record JAJRVO010000827.1, on the reverse strand, counting down.
TTACTTTTCGTTTTGCAGAAGTGACAAGGAAAAACAGAAATTCGGCAATTAGTTGTATCTTGCCCTGGTTATTTGCCGCTACTTTTCCAGACGCCCTCTTTTACCAGATTATCTGTTAGTTGATTTAGAGCGCGACTAAATTTGGCAATAACTTCATCACATTCGGTTTCAGTGATGACCAGAGGCGGCGAAAAGGCCATTGCATTTGATTGCGGCAAGGACCGGCTGATGAGTCCCTCTTGAATACAGAGTTGGGCCATTCCGGGGGCGACTTTAAGCTCAAGGGGGAAAGGTTTTTTGGTTGCTTTGTTTTGAACCAACTCAATGGCTGCAATAAGCCCCATCCCGCGAATTTCGCCAACCAGCGGATGCTCGGCAAATGTGTCGCGCAATTTCTGCTGAAAATAGTCCCCCGTTTTGGCTGCGCGTCCAACCAGGTTTTCGCGCTCTATAATATCCAGGTTTGCATTTCCGGCTGCGGCGGCCAATGGATGGGCGCTGTAGGTAAAACCATGCCCAAACACGCCGATTTGCGGGGATTCTTCTTTTAAGACCTGCCAAATCTTTTCAGAAATCATCGATCCGGACAGAGGGACGTAGCCGCTGGTCAGCCCTTTAGCTATAGTAACAATATCCGGCTCAATGCCAAACGGTTCAGAGCCAAACCACCTTCCGCATCGACCAAAACCACAAATTACCTCGTCGGCCACCATTAGTACATCATACTTTTGCAATACGGCCTGAACTGCCTCAAAGTACCCTTCGGGTGGCACAATAACCCCGCCCGCTCCCATTATCGGCTCGGCAATAAAGGCGGCTACGGTATCTGGGCCTTCTGCCAAAATAAGCGCTTCCAGCTTGCCCGCCAGATGCTGCGACCACTCTCGTTCCGACATACCTTCCGGCGCGTTAAAGTAGTAGTGCGGATTTTCTGTGTGTAGAATCTGCGGCAGCGGCACGTCAAACGCTTTGTGGGTGTTGGTTAGGCCGGTTAAGCTGGCTGCGGCCACAGTTACGCCGTGATACGATCCCCACCGGGAAATTATCTTTTTCTTTTTTGGGTTCCCCCGCAAATTATTGTAATACCAAATGAGTTTAACGTTGGTATCGTTGGCGTCGGAGCCGGAGTTGCCAAAGAAGACCTTGCTCATATTGCCCGGCGACAGCTTGAGCAGTCGTTCTGCCAGGCGAATAGCAGGCTCATTTGACATCGAGGCGAAGGTGTGAAAGTAAGACAGCGTCCGCGACTGATTGGCAATGGCCTCAACCATCTCTTCTCGCCCCCAGCCAATGTTAACACACCATAAACCGGCCATAGCATCCAGGTATTTATTCCCGTGATTGTCGGTAATATACACCCCTTCTCCTTCGACAATTACTCTTGGGCCTGTTTCCAGATGCGTAGCAATTGAAGTAAAAGGGTGTAGAAAATTTTGTTTGTCAAGCTCTTCCAATGATGGTTTGGTAACTGCTGTTGAATTCATGATTTTATTCTCCTATCATAATGTAGTTATCATACGGAGCGTGTGATGCGGAGAAGAGCGTGGAGGGACGCCCCCCACCTGTGCGATGCACAGGCCACCCCCCGCGCCATCAGCGGCCCCTTCTCTTTTTTTGATAAAGTGATTGATAGATTATTTTCAGTGCATCGGCGGCTTTGAGCCAGGAAAATTTTTGTGCCTGGGCCAATGAACGTTTCCGTAAATTGTCTCGTAAGTCGGTATCGGTCAGGACGCGCCGCAAAGCCTCTGCCAGAGTAGCCGTATCATTTGGGTCGACCAGTAACCCGGCCTCTCCCATTACCTCCGGCAAACTAGAACTATTGCTGCTGACAACGGGCGACCCACAGGCCATCGCCTCAAGGGGAGGCAGGCCAAACCCTTCGTATAGCGATGGAAATGCAAAAACCTCGGCCAGTTGGTAACAAGCCGGCAGGTCGGTTTCGTCCACAAAGCCGGGAAATATCACATGTTCTTCTAGCCCCAGCGTTTGCAGATGTTGGAAAAAGGAGTCGTACAGCCACCCTTTTTTGCCGACGAGAACAAGCTTTAAATTTGGATGGTCGTCTAAAAGCGATTTAAACGCATCGAGCAAACGATTTAAGTTTTTACGCGGCTCAATGGTACCCACATGCAGAATAAAATTTTCCGGCAGATTGTATTTTTGCCGAACCCGATTGAGAATGGCCGGATTGTTTGCCGGTTTAAAATAGGGGGCCGGGGCCTCGTAAATAACTTTTATTTTCGATTCCGGCAAGCCGTAAAACTTTATGGCGTCTTGTCGGGAACATTCTGACGGGGTGATAATCACATCGGCGGCTTGCAGGTAGCGAGGCATAGCAAAGGTAAGATACCAGCGATTATAGGCCAGATGATATTCCGGGTAGCGCTTAAAGATTAGATCGTGCAGGGTAAAAACGGTACGGGCCTGTTTAAAATGGGCCAGCAGGTGGTTAGTAGCGTGAAAAATGTCTACCGCCCCAAACGTTTTGTCCATTGGCCGGCGCAGCATTT
>JAJRVO010000826.1 GCA_024277275.1 Chloroflexota bacterium | reverse complement strand
TTGTTGGCATTTCAGAGCAGAATTTCCAGAATGATAGAATTTTGATTCGTTAATTCTGCCAATTCTGCTCTTACACCGGCAAAAATCAGCCCGACTGAGTAGTTATCGGCGGCACAGTTTCCAAAACGGGAATTGCTGCAGTTTGTTTGTGATTTTGATAACAGTTGGAGACAATTGAACAATGTCAACCATTCAACAATATTTGGACCGATTCCAAAAAACGCTCCCGCGATACTTACGCGCAGAAGCCAGGGCCGAGATTAACTGCCACCTGGAAGAATTAGCCCAAGATTGGCAACGGCAGGGCTTACCCCGCGTCGAAGCCGAAGCCAAAGCCGTACAGCAGTTTGGTTCACCCCGCAGCATCGGTAATCAATGGCGACGGGTTGCCGGCGTGGTTGATTGGACAGATATTTTGCTGGCTGCTCTACCTATTTTGGGCATTACCGGTTTGGGCTGGACTCTAGTCGGGCATTTTATTCCTCTATCTATTTACCTGATAATGTTTGGGGTGGGGGCCGCAGTAGCTTGGTGGCGAAGCTGGCCGACATGGTGGTTTGCCTGGTTGGGGTGGCTCTTTTTGGCGCTCTTGGTTGTGCTCGATACACCCTGGATGTTTATTATCACCTTTCCTATTCTTGTGACATTGGTAGCCACCGATAGCTGGCAGCACGCCACCTTAATGACCCTGCCCTTTACCACGTATATGGCCTTTACAACCCTGCTTGAGCGGCAACAACTGGTTACTACCGGCTGGGGACCGGGGAGTATTTATCCCGGAAATGTTGTCTGGTTAGAAACGGCTTTCTCTATTTTGTGGATTGTTGTGCTGGCTGCCAGTTTACGCGCGGCTCGACCCAGCCGCCGGGGCGTTTATTTGCTGGCCGGGCTGATTGGCACACAATTGATTTACGTCAGCGCAGTTCTTTTTATGATCACCGTGGCAAAATTTCTCCCAGCTTATTTTATTACCACGCTTACCACTCGCAGCGTACTCTTTTTTAAACTGCCAATTGGCTTGCTGACAATAGGCTTAACGTTGTACCCGTTTTTTGTGTGGCTGTTGACTCGCTGGATTCGGCGCAGCAGCGCCCATCCGGGGCTGCCCGCTTAATAGAGCTTCAATAGTCCCAAAAAATTCCGGTTATCCAAAACCGGGGATTTTTTTGAAATAATGCCTAGATAGTCTATATACAATGGTATAAAAAGAGAGGTTATTTATGCCAGATATAATTGTTAAAGCTGAACAAAGAATTGATAAGCGATACATAGAAGCGGCGGCTATTTTTGCCATTAACCACCTTCCACAGGTTGATGAAACAACGCTGACAAAATTTGTAGATTTGATAAACATAACCGGCAATTTCAACGCAATCAGTCATGGGCGGCTAATCAAAAAAATGAATTTGCTGATACATCTTGTGCCGGGAATCTGCAAATATTCGCTCTGTACACTGGTCGAGCTTTTAGATATCTATGTGCCGATGAATAACAGCGATGAGGTCAACGCTTTGTGGGGGGATCTCAATGAGCAACAACAGGCATATCTTAGCGCTTTGGGCCGATTTAGCAGGCCCCCATTAAAAAGGTTTTAGCCTGTTTCAGCCAATGCCTCGCGAGCAATATCACTCAACACTCGCTATACCCACACTCGTGGCACTTTTTGCAGCCTTCAATATGCAGCAAACTGGCCGAGCCGCAGCCGGGGCAGAGGTCGCCCTTGGGCATATAGCTTAATTGGATGCCTTCATCCGCATCGGGCAGGCCCGGCAAATCGCCGGTGGAGCTAAACCCGACGTGTTCGGCCAGAACCTGGGCTACGGCGTCGGGCATACTCATTACCCGGTTTTTGCCAAAGCCCTGCTGTCGCCCGGAGCCAATGCCCCGCAACTGGGCCACAATATCCTGCACGCGTTGTTCGGGGGTCAGGGGGCTGGGCATCCGTAAAATGAAGCTGACCAGTCGCCCCAAACCCTCTGCGTCGGCGGCAACATCGCTGCCGGCCTTGCCCACGTTAATGAAAAGCTCAAAAGGTTCGTGGTTGCCGCCGCCGTTGGCATTAACCGTAATATAGGCGGTACCGATGGGCGTATTTTTGCGATAGGTGTTGCCGTGCAAAGTACTGGGCCGGACACGCCACTCAATCTTTGGCGCTTGTATAGCCGGTTGTTTGGTAGCCTCTGCCTCGTCCTCATCTTTTATATTAAGGACCTGCTCATTGCGAGAACCGTCCCGGTAAATGGTGCCTCCTTCACAGCCCAGCTCGTACATTAACTCGTACAGTTGGCGGGTCTGCTCTACCGTGTAACTGTTGGGGGTATTACAGGTTTTGCTGATACTGGTGTCGATCCAGCGCTGCACGGCTGCTTGCACCCGGACGTCGTCTTCCGGTTGCAAATCCATAGCCGTAGCAAAGTAGTTGGGCAGCGGTTGGCCGGGGTTTTGGGTGACCCACTCGTCGTAAACGGTAACGCGCTCTTCGTGGGTTCCCATCCGGCCGGTGCGATGGAAACTCCAAAAGTAAAAAGGCTCGATGCCGGTGGAGGTGTTGACCATTGTGCCGGTGGTGCCGGTGGGAGCCTGGGTCAGCAGGGTCACATTGCGGATACCTTTTTCTTGCATGGCGGTTTGCACTTCTTCCGGCATAGCTTGCATAAAGCCGCTTTGCAAGAACTTCTCGGCGTCGAACATAGGGAACGCGCCCTTTTCGGCGGCGTAGTCGGCAGAGGCCAGATAGGCTTCAGAGGCGATGAATTTGTAAAGTTCGTCCAAAAATTCTACGCTCTCCGGGCTACCATAACGGATTTTAAGGCGAATCATCATTTCGGCCAGGCCCATTGTGCCTAATCCCACACGTCGCTCGCCGAGTTGCTGTTCTTTGTTCTCGTCAAAAAAGTAGGGGGTGGCGTCGATAATATTATCCAGGAAACGAACTGCATAGCGCACGCCCTGTCGCAGGTTGTCCCAATCTACCGTAGTTTTTTTGCCTTCTTTGACAAATTTTGCCAGGTTTAAAGCGCCCAGGTTGCAAACGCCCCAGGCCGGAAGCCCTTGTTCGCCACACGGGTTGGTACACAGAATGGGCGCAAAATACCAGGAGTTGCTCATTTTGTTGTAGCGCTCTACAAAAAAGACCCCCGGCTCTGCGCTGGCCCAGGCGCTCTTAATGATTTTGTCCCAAATCTCGCGGGCCTTGACGGTTTTGTGAACAACTACCGGCCTGCCGGCGACTTGCCAGGCGGCCAAATCTCCGTCCCACAGATTGTCGTAGTGGGGGATAGTGGTATCGGGGAAGACCAGGTCCCAATCGGCGTCGGCTTTAACCGCTTCCATAAAGTCATCGCTAATGCCGACGCTGATATTGGCGTTGGTAATGCGGCCCATCGTGCGCTTGCTGTCGATGAAGGTCAGCACGTCGGGATGCCACACGTTCATAATTAGCATCAGCGCGCCTCGGCGACTGCCGCCTTGCTCTATAAGCCCGGTCACAAAACTGTACAGCTCGCCCCAGGAAACCGCGCCGCTGGAACGCCCGTTAACACCTTTTACGTAGGCATGGTGAGGTCGTAAGCTGGAAATGTTGATACCGACCCCGCCCCCACGAGACATAATCTCGGTCATTTGGGTCAGGGTGTTCATAATGCCTCCCCGGCTGTCTTTGGGGCTGGGGATAACGTAGCAGTTGTAAAACGTCAGGTTTTGGTCGGTGCCGGCGGCGGTCAAAATCCGACCGCCGGGTACAAATTTCCAATCGTCCAGCAGCCAGCGGAACTTTTCTTGCCACTCCGCTTGTTTCTCCGGGGTTTCTATTTCAGCCAAGCCGTGGGCCACGCGGTCCAGCATCTGCTCGGGGCGGGTTTCCAGCGGCTTGTCGATATGTTCAAGCGCGCGCTCAACGGTTTCACCGTCTCGTAGCTCAATAGTGACCCCTTTGCCGTTCAGGGCAGTGACGGAGCCAATTTCTCGCTGGCCTGTTTCAAGGTTGACCGCTACAACTACCGTATCGCCTACGGTAACGGATTTTTTCTTACCGTCTTTAAGAGCGTAGCGATCTAAAAATATCTTTTCGCCCAGCGGATTTAGTTTGTTGGCGCTTTGTTTGGTGGTAGCTTGGGTTACTGTCCGGGTAATGTTATCAACCTGGCGACCGTTGTTTCTGACTTTTTCAGATTGAGTTTTTTTGGCATGTTTGGCGGTGTTAGTGGTCATGCAATGTCTCCTTGAAACATAATATGGATTTTTTTTAAGTATCCCTACTCCTCGCCCATTGGCAGCGGAATTTGATTCCTCAACTCTTGCTCGCGGCGTTTGCGGGCCAGAAGCTGTTGGATTTCTTCGGCCATGCTGTCTACGTCCTGAAAACGGCGGTAAACCGAAGCAAAGCGAACGTAAGCCACATCGTCAATATCTCGTAGTTGGTCCATAACCATCTCGCCAATCCGTTTGCCTTTGACCTCGCTTTTGCCCAGAGCGTAAAGGCCAGACTCAATCTCCTGGGCCGCGGCTTCAATGGCGGCGCTGGAGACAGCGCGTTTGGTGCAGGCAATGCGCATACTTTTGACCAGTTTCTCTTTGTCGAATTCTTCGCGCCGGCCATCTTGTTTAACAACCAGCAGGTTCATCGAGGCAACGCGCTCGTAGGTGGTAAATCGCTGACTGCATTGATCGCACTCGCGGCGACGACGAATGCCGTCTGTAACTTCACGGGTGTCAATTACGCGGATGTGGTTACTGGATGAAGCGCAAAATGGACATTTCATAAAACTATCCTCTCTAACTATAACTTTACATAACAAATAGTAATTAGGCGCATTAATATTCGGCGCCCGATATAATGTGCAGGGCCTGAGTGTGGCGGTTGTTTAACTAAATTTTATAAACAGAAAGTGGTGCGAAATTGCCTGGCGAGGTGCAATGGCAACGGATAGATATATAAGCGGCAAGTCAAAAATGTTCTAAATAGATTGGGTTGGCCTGAAACTGACATATTCACACTTCTATTCCAGTTTGACATAATGACTTGCTAAAAACCACTATATATTGTGGTGGCGTTGCCCTGTACACAAGATGTTGTACCCAAAACCTAGTTAAGTATACACTTTTTTTGTTTTCTTGACAAGGGGATTCTCAAGAGTCAACCTTAAAAAATGAAGAGTTTGTAAAGTCAGATTTCCAGCACAACCAGGCGCGCAATTCCATCCTTGTCCTTAATCGACATCACAGATTTGCCTTTATGCGTCCGCGACATTTTGGGTAAGGCTCTGGCGTAGATTGTTTTGCTGTTTTTCTTTTTGGAAATCATCATTATCCGGTTGCCCAAATTGACCACAGCCCCGACAGCTACCAGCCCTCCGTCTTTACTCATAGGCACGGCAATCATTCCCTGGCCGTGGCGGCCTTGTTTAGAAAACTGGTTGATGTCCATTCGTTTGCCCAAGCCATTTTCCGTAATCACCGCCAACTCGCCCCGAGATTTAAGCGGGCCGGCTCCCACAACCTGGTCGCCTTTGGCTAACTTAATGCCCCACACCCCAACTGCGGGCAGGCCCATTGGCCGCACCTCTTCTTCGGCAAAGCGAATACCTTGTCCCCGCGCGCTGACCAAAAACGCCTCCCCTTGGCCCTGGGTGGTAAAAGCCGTCAGCAGCGAGTCGCCCGAATCCAGGCCCATTACCACGGCTTCGTTTCCGCGCACGTCGCCCAGATCATTTAGCGTAATTCTTTTGACTCGACCTTGTCTTGAAACCAGGAAGAGATAGCCCGATAGCTCCTCTTTGGGCAGGGCCAAACCGGCTACAACCTGCTCAACCCGCCCGGCGCTAAGTTCGTTTAGGTTGGGGCCATCGCCAAGCGTCTTTCCCTTAGGTATCTGGTGGATGGGAATAATTACGGCCCGACCATTTGCGGTAAAGAGGTAAAGTGTGTCGCGGGTGTTGGCCGGAACCGCTACGGCCAACGGGTCTTTTTGCCGACCTCTGGCCGGGTCCAATCCTTTATCATCGGGCCAGTAGCAAACATTGCCGCTTTGGGTGACGGCTACCACCACAGATTCTTCGGGAACCAGGTCGCGGGTTGTGGTTGCTCTTTCCTGGTCCACTGTTTGGTCCACAATCAGGGTGCGTCGCGGCGAGCCGTAGGTTGCTTTCAGCTCGGTTAGCTCGCCTTTGATGACCTCTAATATTTTTTTGGTGGATTGGAGCAATCCTTTTAAGTATTTAATTTGCTTGAGGAGTTCTTTGTATTCCGTCTCAATTTTTTTGCGTTCCAGGGCGGCTAATCGCCTAAGGGGCATATCTAAAATTGCGCCGGCCTGGATATCGCTTAATTTAAAGGTTTTGCGCAGATTCTTTCTGGCCGTCTCCGCTGAGCGAGAGCTACGAATAGTATTAATAATTTCATCCAGGTTAGCCAGGGCAATCCGCAAGCCCTCCAAGACGTGGGTGCGTTGCTTGGCCTTGTCTAGCTCGTAGCGGCTGCGGCGAGTAATAACTTGCTGGCGGTGTTCAACAAATAACCTAAGCGACTGCTTTAGCGGCAGCAACCGGGGTTCGCCTTCTACCAGGGCCAGCATATTGATGCTAAAGGTGCTTTGCAGGGGAGTCATTTTAAACAGTTGTTTCAGGATGGCTCTGGGTTCCACGGTTCTGGTTAGCTCAATCACCAGTCGCATTCCTTGCCGGTCCGACTCGTCGCGTAGGTCGGCCAGGCCCTCAATTTTGCCGTCGCGGGCTAAATCGGCAATTTTCTCGGTTAAATTGGCTTTGTTGGTCTGGTAGGGTAGTTCGGTAATGACCAGCCGGTGGCGATTACGGCTCATCTCTTCTATGTGGACTTTAGCTTGCACCGTCACCCGCCCGCGCCCTACAGCGTAGGCTGTTTTGAGCAAATCACTTTCTTCGACGCTGCTCTTTTTTTGATTGCCGGCATAGCGATAAATAATGCCGCCCGTTGGGAAATCGGGGCCTTTGACAAAGTTGAGCAATTGGTCGATGGTAACGTCTTTGTTCTTGACCATTTGGCCAATCACAAAAATCAAGGCATCGCAAACCTCGTTCAGGTTATGGGGCGGCACGCTGGTGGCCATGCCCACGGCAATGCCTGAAGCGCCGTTGATGAGCAAGTTAGGCAGTTTGGTGGGTAGCACGCTTGGCTCGGTTAAGCTGCCGTCAAAGTTGTCTACAAAATCCACCGTATTTTTGTCGATGTCGGTCATCACTTGATTGGCTAAATCAGTCAGCCGGGCTTCGGTGTATCGCATAGCCGCCGGCGGGTCGCCGTCAACCGAACCAAAGTTGCCCTGACCGTCAACCAGCGGCATACGCATAGAAAAATCCTGAGCCATACGGGCCATTGAGTCGTACACTGCCGCGTCGCCATGAGGGTGGTATTTGCCCAACACCTCGCCCACAATCCGGGCGCTTTTCTTGTAGGGTTGGCTTGAGCGCAACCCCATGTCATGCATGGCGTACAGAATTCGCCGGTGTACCGGCTTTAAGCCGTCCCGCACATCGGGCAGGGCGCGCGAGACAATGACGCTCATAGCGTAATCCAAATAGGCTTCTTGCATTTGTTGTTCAATATCAACCTGGCGCACTATGCCAACTTCCATAGCAACCTCCGTTTTAAATCCCTATATCTGGTACAAGAACATAAATTCTACACAATATATGTATCTATCATTATAAACAGTTTTGGGAATGAAGCAAGGATGGAAATGGCGCTATCCAGAGTTTAAACGCAAAAAGAGGGTGAATTTTCACCCTCTTTTTAAGTTAGTGTTAAATTTTAATTTAACGCAGATTAACGCAGATTTTACGGATTTTTTAATTTTTGATCTAATCCGCACAATCCGTGTTTATCCGCGTTCAATAGTTGTATTCTCAAACTGCGGTTGATAGGTTAATCTACTGAGTTCTATTAACCTGAGTTCGATAAATCTGTGTAGGTTCGGTTGAATGAGTCAAACTGGCGACATCGTGGACAAATTTGTTGGGTTTCGCCTGAAATTTAGGGCATGTAATAAGAGCGAATGAAACCCAACATCAGGCCGAAATGTAACATCATCATCGGCTCAACCCAACCTATAAGGAAAGGAAAATCCCAAACTCAGGTTAATAGCTATTTCGACGCATCATCTTGCGACGAGCCTTGCGTATAGCCCGTTGTTTAGCGATGCGCCGCTGTTCACCTTTGGAAACAAACCATCGTTTTTTGCGATAGGTACTTAATATACGAGATTTGATAATCTCTTTCCTGAATCTCTTTAACAGAGATTCCTGGGATTCGCCGCCTCTTAATTCTACGCTCATTGATTCTCACCCCCTTTCGCTTACAGATTTGGGATTATGCCTTTGTTTTTATAATCAGGATGTTTGGTTTCCAAACTCCAGTTTGGGAACCAAACATCCTCTAAGTTGTTTTACGCTGCTACTGTTAACTCGTCTGTTGTGGAGCTAGTTTCACCAGAGCCGTTGGGGCCTGTGACCTCATCGGCAGTTTCGTCCTCTTCTGCCAAAATCTGACCGTCATCGGGAACAGGTTCTTCATCAGGGCTATCTTCATCTTCTGGCTCGTGGTAGTGCATATAACCCGTTCCGGCGGGGATTAGTTTACCCAGAATTACGTTTTCTTTCAAGCCAAACAGGTTATCTTGTTTACCCTCAATGGCGGCCTGGGCCAACACATTGATGGTGTGCTGGAATGATGAGGCAGACAGGAAACTGTCGGTGTTTAGGGCGGCTTTGGTGATACCAAGCAATACTGATCGACCAGAAGCCGGACTTTTGTTCTCGGCTATAAGGCCTTGATTCATTGTATGGAATTTTTGGAAGTCCATAAGTTCGCCGGGCAAAAAGTGGCTGCCGCCGCTGGTTACCAGCAGAACTTTGTTGGTCATCTGGCGCACAATGATTTCAATGTGTTTATCGTGAATAGGCACACCCTGAGAACGGTATACTTTTTGAACTTCTTCCAGCAGGTAAACTTGAGCCGCTTCGCGTCCCATAACCTGAAGGATGCGGTTGGGGTTCAATGAACCTTCGGTTAACTGTTCACCCACAATTACGTGGTCGCCATCTTTAACTTTGGGGCGGGCGGCCGATTCAATCTCGTACTCCGCTTCTTCGGTAAAGTCCCAGCTAATGATGATATTGCCGTTTTCAATTATTGCCCTGCCGCCGTTTTCTGCAACAAGTTCCTGGTAGCCTCGTTTAGCCAGCTTGGTTTTGTCGCTTACTTCGTCGCCATCTTCAATTAGAATAGCCCAGTTGCCCGGGACGTCATATTTGTCCCGGCGAATCTTAGACGCAACAACCTTTAAAACTCGGCTGCCGTCTTCTCGGTTGATAAGCTCCACCCGGCCCTCAAGGTCGCAAATAATGGCCTCGCCTTTGGGGTTGCGCGCTTCAAAAAGCTCTTGCACCCGGGGCAGGCCGTGGGTGATATCTTCGACGCCGGCTACACCGCCGGTGTGGAATGTCCGTAGCGTAAGCTGGGTCCCCTGCTCTCCAATGGATTGAGCGGCCACAATCCCAACGGCTGAACCAATGGTGGCGTAGCCGCCCCGGCCCATATCGCTACCATAGCACAAGCTGCAAATACCCTGTTTAAGCTGGCAATGAAGCGGCGACCGAATAGCCACCTCTTCTATGCCGGCTTTGTCGATGATTTCATACTCTTTAACGCCAATCAGGGTGTTTTTGTCCAGAACCACTTCGCCCGTTTCGGTATCAATTACGTCTGCCAGGGTTGCCCGGCCTATCAAACGCTCTTTAAAACTTTCACCCAATTCATGGCTACGACTCCGGGTAACAAAAAGACCCTCTTGGGTTTTGCAATCGTGTGAATTTACAATTACGTCTTGAGAAACGTCAACCAGGCGGCGGGTCAGATAACCGGCGTCGGCTGTGCGTAGGGCGGTATCGGCCAAGCCCTTGCGAGCGCCGTGGGTGGAGATAAAGTATTCCAGCGCCGTCAGACCCTCGCGGAAGTTAGAGCGAATGGGCAAAGCAATAATGCGCCCGCTTGGGTCGGCCATAAGCCCGCGCATCCCGGCAAGCTGGCGAATAGGTTGAAAACCGCCTTTGGTAGCCCCGGAGTCGGCCATAATTTTGATGGGGCTTTCCGGGTCAATTGACCGGCGTACGGCTTCTGTTACCTCGTCGGTGGCCTCTGTCCAGAGTTGAACTGTTTTGATGTAGCGTTCGTCCTCGGTAATTAAGCCTCGACGATACTGCTGTTCTGCCTTGGACACTTGTTGCGTAACCCGGTCCAGAATATCTTTTTTGGCGGCAGGTACGGTAATATCGGATACGGAGATGGTTGTGCCGGAGCGGGTGGCATATTTAAAGCCAATTGCTTTTACCTCATCCACCATTTTAGCCGTAACGTCTACGCCCAGGTTATTGTAACAGAGGCCAACCAGGTCTTTAAGCCCGCCTTTGTCCAAAACATCATCTACATAGCGTAGTTCTTCGGGTAATATCTGGTTAAACAGGGCGCGTCCAACTGTTGTTTCAATAGGCTTTGTTTGTTTTGAGTTTGGGGTGTAATGGAGTAAGCGAATTTTGGCATGCAGGCCAACTTTGCCCAGGCTGTAGGCCAGCGCCACTTCGTCAATATCTGTAAAGACTTTGCCTTCGCCTTTTTCGCCGTCAGCATCCATAGTTAAGTAGTACACGCCCAAAACCATATCTTTGGTGGGCGACACAACTGCTTCGCCGTTGGAAGGCAGCAGGAGATTACGAGAAGCAAGCATCAAATCGCGGGCTTCTTTAACCGCTTTTTGCGACAGAGGAACATGAACTGCCATCTGGTCGCCGTCGAAGTCGGCATTGAAAGCGGAGCAAACCAGCGGGTGAAGGTGCAGCGCGCTGCCCTCAACCAGGATGGGTTCAAATGCCTGAATGCCCAGACGGTGCATGGTGGGGGCGCGGTTAAGCAAAATTGGCCGGGTTTGGATAACTTCTTCCAGCACTTCCCATACTTCGGGCCGGCGTTGCTCAACTATGCGTTTGGCTCCTTTTACGTTATTGGCATAGTTGTACTCTACCAGTTTTTGGATAACAAAGGGCCGGAAGAGTTCCAGGGCCATACCTTTGGGTAAACCACATTGATGCAATTGTAAATCAGGGCCAACCACAATCACCGAGCGACCGGAGTAATCAACGCGTTTACCTAGCAGGTTGCGCCGGAAGCGGCCTTGCTTGCCTTTGAGCATATCGCTAAGGCTCTTCAATTGACGTCGCCCGCGCGATGAAACCGCCTTGCCCCGGCGGCTATTGTCGATGAGAGAGTCAACCGCTTCTTGAAGCATTCGTTTTTCGTTGCGCACAATTACGTCGGGCGCGCCCAGGTCTAGCAATCGCTTAAGCCGGTTGTTGCGGTTGATTACCCGGCGGTAAAGGTCGTTAAGGTCAGAGGTGGCAAAACGCCCGCCGTCAAGCTGAACCATTGGGCGTAGGTCGGGCGGTATAACCGGCAGGACGGTTAAAATCATCCATTCGGGGCGGTTGTTGCTTTTGCGCAGACTTTCGACCACTCGCAGGCGTTTAATGGCCTTTTTCTTGAGTTGTTTGGAGCGCGTGCTACGGATTTGGGTGCGCAGTTCTTCGGCCATTTTATCCATGTCAAGACTTTGGCAGATGTCGTACAGAGCTTCTGCTCCCATACCGGCGCTAAAGACGTTGCCCCACCGGTCGGCCAGTTCCCGGTATTGAGCTTCATTGAGAAATTGCATAGGTTGAATGCCAAGCAGTTCTTGGCGTTGTTCCTGAATACGGTCGGTCAGTTCGCTCAGTTCCTGGGTGTTATCACTGGTTTGGGCTTCTGTGTTCTGGTCGGCCTGGTAACGGATGGTTTGAATTTTGGCTTCAATTTGGCTTCGCTGGCGGTTGAGGTCTTCTTCTGTATTTACTTTTATTTCGTTGAGATAGGCTTCTACAAGGTTGTTTAACGTCTGGAGATGGTTTTTATCCAGAACTTCGCCTGCCTCTGCAATAACTTCACCGCTGTTTGTAAGAACCAGGGCTTCTTTTAGAGCCGACCCGGTTTGGAATTCTATTTGACTCTGAATCCCCTGGGCTTCTCGCATAACTTTTTCAATTTCGGTATTTTGTTGCTCGGTTAATTCTTTTACCAGGGCTTGTTCCTGGTCTCTAAGGGCGGCAATGCTTTCATCGGCCTGATTGCGGACAGCGTCAACTTTTTCTTGCCGTTCTTCTTCAAAACGGGTTTCTGCCCGGAGAACTTCGTCATCCAGCCGTTTCAAGGCACGGGAGCGTGTTTGCTCATCGACGCCGGTAATAACGTATTGGGCAAAATAAAGGACACGGTCCAGGTTGCGCCGGGAAATATCCAACAGAAGGCCCAAATAGGAGGGCACACGCCGAGTGTACCAGATGTGCGCCACTGGCGCAGCCAACTCAATATGCCCCATCCGTTCCCGCCGAACGGAGGAACGTGTTACCAGCACGCCGCATTTTTCACAAACAATGCCCTTGTATCGGACCTGTTTGTATTTGCCGCAGTAGCATTGCCAATCTTTGGTTGGACCAAAAATCGCCTCGCAAAATAGGCCGTCTTTTTCCGGCCTTAGGCGACGGTAGTTGATAGTTTCCGGTTTGGTGACTTCGCCGTAAGACCAACTTCTAACTTCGTCCGGTGAAGCCAGGCTAACACGTAAGGCACGGAAATCTTTTACGTCCACAATGAACCTCCTGATAGTTCAATTAAAATAAAAATTTAGAAATGAGAAACGGTTCCATCTCCAACTGAAATTAGTCACACCCTATTGATTGTTGTGAACAGATAAGTACTGCTCGGTAATATTTGTAGTTTGATGCCCTAACCGCTCAGAGACCAGGGCCAAATCCTGAGTTTCCGAGAGAAGTTGCAGGGCAAAAGTGCGTCGCATAGATTGGGCCGATATCCCGGTTAGGCCGGCGGCTTTGGCGCAATCGCTAATGATGCGTTGTATGGTTCGTCTGGATACGGGGCGTCCCTCCTGGCTTAGAAAGAACTGGTCTGTGGTAGATGTCTGCGGACGGACTAATAAGTAGTCATTGAGCGTTTTGCAAACCTTGCTTGTTAGGGGCAAGTGACGAGTTTTTGTTTCATCATTTGCATCACAAACCTGTAAATGGACGCCGGGATTATCAAAAATCAGGTCATCCTTTTTTAAATCAACAATTTCACTGACGCGCAGACCGGTGTGCAACAACAGTTGCAAAATGGCTGCGTCTCGACGCACCAGACCGGCCCGCGAACCGCGTTGAGTTGCCTGGAGCAGTTTTTTAATCTCTTCTCCAGAGAGCGGGCGCGACGTGGCCTTGCCGTTATCCTGCACCAACGATATTCCGGCAGTGGGGTCTGTAACAACCGCTCCTAACTGTAAAGCAAAGGCAAAAAACTTTCTAAGCGACATCAGGTGCCGGTTAACTGTAGAAGCGGCTCGTTTTAGATCGTCGGTCAGGTGTTGCCGGTATAGCCGGATATGGTCTTGGCTGGTTTGCAGGAGTGAGAAATCAGGCGCAACATCACATTTTCCCCATCGTAAAAAGGCGCGTAAATCAGCCAGGTAATTAACAATAGTTGAGGATGATAAGGCTGCCTGGGTTAGAGCCTCCTCAAATTTTATAAGAATTGGTTCATCCTGATTTAAAGGCATAGGACTAACCCGACAAATAAAGCAAAAAAATGCGCCCCGTCAACCAGGGCGCAATCTTTTTTATATTGTAATAATGTGTGTATTGTTTAAGAGGAGAATTTAAATGACCCTCACTTTATACGCAATAATTATAGACAATTGACCTCGAAATGTCAAGTTAAGATACCCATTTTTACCCCGTACTATTATCCTATTAGTTATTGTCTCCAATGGTATAGCGCAGATATGCTTCAATAAAATCATCCAATCGACCATCCAGAACCGCTTCTGCATTGCCTACCTCGTGATTGGTGCGATGATCTTTGACCATTTTATAAGGATGCAAAACGTAAGAGCGAATCTGGTTTCCCCATCCGGCTTCTACGTGCTGACCTTTTAAGCGAGCTTCTTCCTCTTCCTGCTTTTTTAGTTCCAAATCATACAAGCGTCCCTGTAAAATGCGCATCGCCGTTTCTCTATTTTGAAGCTGGCTCCGCTCATTTTGACAAGTGACCACCAGGCCGGATGGCAAATGTTTAAGACGCACGGCGGTTGAGTTTTTTTGAACGTGTTGCCCGCCGGCCCCGCCCGATTTGTAAACGTCCATTTCAACCTCATCCGGGTTAATTTCGATCTCAATGTCGGATTTGAAATCAGGCACCACTTCTACCAGGGCAAAAGAGGTGTGCCGGCGGCTTGAGGCATCAAAAGGCGAAATCCGCACCAGGCGATGGACGCCTCGCTCGGCTCTGAGGTAGCCGTAAACGTACTCTCCGGTAATTTCCAGGGTGACACTTTTCAGTCCGGCCTCCTCGCCCGAGGTTTGGTCAACCAGTAACGTTGTGTAACCGTTGGTATCGGCCCAGCGCATATACATCCGCATAAGCATCTCGGCCCAATCCTGGCTTTCCGTACCTCCGGCCCCGGCGTGGATTGAGAGCAATGCCGAGTCTTTATCGTGCTTACCCGAAAAGGCAAGTTGAAACTCTAATTTATCCAGTAAATTTTCCAGCGACTCAACTTCAGTGGTCAATTCGGCTACAAGAGAATCATCCTCTTCTTCCATAGCCATTTCTATCAAATCAAGCGCTTCTTTAACTCGGCCATCAATCCCTTGCCAGGTAGACACATCATCACGCAGGCCGGATAATTGGCGCATTTTTCCCTGGGCCTGACGCTGATCATTCCAAAAATTGGCTTCCTGCGATTCTTTTTCTAACGTTTTTGCCAGTTTTTCTTTACCGGCAATGTCAAAGCCGCACCATGTTTAAACCGACACGGCTGGCCATATCGGTAAATCGGCTGCGTAATTCTTCCATACTGTTGCTCCTTAAGTCAATCTATGGTTTCATATTTTACATTGTAAGGCAAACCAATATTATAGCACAGGTTTTTTGTGAGGGCTAACAGCAAAGTGATTGGCAAGAGAGAGGGTGTTGTTTTTTCTTTTTATTTCTGATTTTCTTCTTTGCCAAAAGCTGGCCTGACGTGTATCATGCTTTGCTTTTGTTTATATTCCTGAAGAAATATCTGAGAAGGTGTTTCTTAAATCGTGTAGACCGGACGGCAGAGGTTTCTGAAGCCGATTTTAACTGTAAGTCAGGTTCATAACCGGGGCAAATTCGCTCAAAAAATGTCTCGCAAAAAACCTCTGTGGTCTTTAAGAAACACGCTCTGAGTGAGAGGGTCACTATTAATAGTCAAAATCCCCCATTCTTTTTATCAATAATTATTCCGGCCTACAATGAAGAGAGTCGGTTGCCCCATACCTTGCCCGATGTAGTAGAGTTTGTGCAGGCCCAAGATTATGGGGTTGAGGTTCTGGTAGTTGATGATGGCAGCGCCGATAGAACGCCTGCCATCGTTAAAGAATTTTCGACCAAGTATCCCTATATTCAGTTGTTGCAGCCTGGGCACGGAGGTAAAGGTCACGCCATAAAAGCGGGCATGTTGCAGTGTAAAGGCGAGTATGCGTTTTTGTGTGATGCTGATTTGGCTATGCCTATTACCGAGTTGCCCAAATTTCTCCCTCCGCAAAAAAATGGTTACCAGGTAGCTATTGGTTCACGCGAAGGGGAAGGGGCGGTTCGTTACAATGAACCTGCCTATCGTCATTTGATGGGACGAGTTTTTAATTTACTGGTTAAAATTATGGCCGTACCCGGCTTTGAAGACACACAATGCGGCTTTAAGTGTTTTCATCGCGCCGTTATTGACGATCTGTTTTCAAAGCAAACCATTAAGGGCTTTAGCTTTGATGTAGAAGTGCTCTACATTGCTCAAAAACGGAACTACAAGATTGTAGAAGTTCCTATCCACTGGTATTATCAGACTGAGAGCAAGGTGCATCCCATCAAAGATACCATCCGCATGGTGCGAGACATGCTGGCAGTTCGCCGGAATGATCGCCTTGGCCTGTATGAATGAATGTAAAAAGTTGAAGCAGGGACCGGTCAAGGTGTAGCTTGGCTACGCCTTTTTTATTTGGTCTGCACCAAATTTATTCCAAAAAAGTGTTGTGGTATAATGAGATTATCGGCGTTTGGCTATTAATATCTTATCAACCAAATTCTTGTTTTTGGGCCAGAAAATTGTTAACCACAGATTACACAGATTTTTCAGATTAAAAATTAAAAAATCTGTGTAATTTGTGTAATCTGTGGTTTTTTCCCTGTTGGATTCCGGCTTGGAAATAAAATGGCCTTGTCTGGGTTAGGGTTGAACGCTGAGATAATTTATACCGGCTTTCAGATAGTAGAGGAATTCAATTTAATGGCTGAAAATATATTGGTTTGCACTGCCTGGCCTTATGCCAACGGCAATTTGCATATTGGACACCTGGCCGGAGCTTACCTGCCCCCCGATATTTTTGCTCGCTACCATCGTTTACAGGGCAACAATGTGCTTATGGTCTCCGGGTCGGACTCGCACGGTACGCCCATTACTTTAAAGGCCGATGCTGAAGACGTGTCGCCCCTGGAAATCTTTGAACGCTACCACCTGCGTTTTTTGGAAACGTTCCAGCAATTTGGAATTACCTACGACCTGTTCACCCACACCGACACCGAGAATCATTACCGGGTATCGCAAGATATTTTTACCGCTTGCCTGGATAACGGCTACCTCTACAAAAAGACTGAACAGCAATTTTACTCTGAAACCGAAGGCCGCTTTCTGCCCGACCGTTATATTGAAGGGACGTGTCCCAAGTGTGGTTATGATGGCGCTCGCGGCGACCAGTGTGATAACTGCAAATCTCTGCTTGATCCGGTTGACTTAATCGATCCCCGCAGCAAAAATGACGGTTCGGTTCCCATTTTGCGCGAGACAGAACATTTTTATCTGGATTTGCACAAACTCAACGAAGACATATTGGATTACCTGAGCCAGGATAAAGATCACTGGCGGCCCAATGTCATCAACTTTAGCCTGCAATATGCCAAAGGCGGTTTAAAAGGGCGAGCCATCACCCGCGATATTAAGTGGGGAATTCCGGTTCCATTGCCGGGATATGATAGCAAGCGTCTTTACGTTTGGTTTGAGGCGGTCATTGGCTACTTTAGCGCCAGCATCGAGTGGGCCAAAAATGTTGACCAGCCGGAAAAATGGAAAGATTGGTGGTATCAGCCCCAGGCCAAAACCTACTACTTTATCGGCAAGGATAATATCCCGTTCCATGCCGTTATCTGGCCTGCCGAATTGATGGCTACCGGCCGCCACCTGTACGAGGATGACACCGGCAAATTCCTTAATTTACCCTACGATGTACCCTCCAACGAATATCTCAATATGGAGGGAGAAAAACTCAGCACCAGCCGCAATTGGGCTATTTGGGCGCCTGACCTGGCGGAACGTTTTGATCCGGACCCGGTTCGCTTTTACTTGAACGCCATTGCCCCGGAAAGTCGTGACACCGACTTTACCTTTGCCGATTTTGTTCGTCGCAACAACGACGAACTGGTTGCCGCCTGGGGCAATCTGGTCAACCGGGTTTTGGGCTTTGCTTACAAGCGTTACGATGGCAAAGTGCCGCCCATCGGTCCAGATGGACTCGATGAAGCCGACCGGCAGATTTTAGCCGAGGTTGAAGCCGGTTTTGAGACCATTGGCGAGTTGTTGGCGGCGGTCAAACTGAAAGCGGCTCAAGAAGAGGCAATGAAGTTAGCCCGGGCCACCAACGTTTATTTGGATGGCAAAGCGCCGTGGAAAGCCATTAAAGAAGACCCGGTTAAGGCCGGTACTTCAATTTACGTGGCTTTGCGGGTAATTGACAACCTGAAAATTTTGTTATCGCCCTTTTTGCCCCATACTTGCCAGCGTTTGCACGAGTATTTGGGGTACCAGGACCAGCTCTTTGGCCGTCAGCACACCGAGTCCTTCATCGAAGAAAACGGCCGCGAGCATGAGGCCCTCTGTTACGATAATAGCCAGGCTGCGGGTCGCTGGGAGCCAAGCCAATTAGCTTCTGGTCAAATATTGCGTAAGCCCGCGCCCCTCTTTAAAAAGTTGGAGCCAGAAGTTGCTGAGCAAGAGATAGCGCGTTTGTTGAATCCTTAAATAAGACTTAGTGGAGGTTCCAGAATTGCCCGGATGCGCAGCCGATGGGGTGATATATCAAGAAGCCGTTGCTAATGTAGAAATCATAATTCAGGAATGGATTGAAACTGCAAAAGAACTTGGTCGCCCAATTCCTGAATCCAAAGGGCGTTTGGTCTTTGCATAACTCATCATACGTGGATTTACATGAACTCA
>JAJRVO010000825.1 GCA_024277275.1 Chloroflexota bacterium | reverse complement strand
CGGTTTTCTTCAAAGAACATGTGCTCGGTGCGGCACAGGCCGATGCCTTGGGCGCCAAAGTTGAGAGCGCGTTGGGCGTCGTCGGGGTAGTCGGCGTTGGCCCACACTTCCATGCGGCGGTACTGGTCGGCCCAGGAGAGCAGGGTCATCAAGTCTTCCTGTTCTTCCAGTTCGGTGGAAACGGTGGGAATCTCGCCCGCAAAGGCTTCGCCGGTAGAGCCGTCGATAGAAACCAGGTCGCCTTCTTTTACGGTGATGCCGTTAGCCGTGAACTGGCGTTTTTCCTGGTTAATCGCAATATCGCTGGCTCCCACAACGCAGGGCACGCCAAATTGTCGAGCCACAACCGCAGCGTGACTGGTGGCCCCGCCTTCACTGGTCAGAATACCTTTGGAGGCCAGCATCCCGTGAACGTCATCCGGGCGGGTGAAGGGTCGAACCATAATTACGTCTTTGCCTTCTTCTTTGCCCCACTTTTCGGCCAAATCGGCGTCAAAAGCAACCACGCCAACGGCAGCGCCAGGGGAGGCGTTTACGCCTTTGCCCAGCAAATTGCCTTCGGCGGTGGCGGCATTTTTGGCTTCAAGGTCAAATTGAGGGTGGAGCAGGGTGTCGACTTGTTCCGGGGAGACGCGCAGCACAGCCTGCTCTTTGGTAATCAGTCCTTCATTAGCCATATCGACGGCAATTTTGATGGCGGCCTTGGCCGTGCGCTTGCCGTCGCGGGTTTGGAGCATCCACAGTTTGCCTTGCTCGATGGTGAACTCCAAGTCCTGCATCTCTTTGTAGTGGTCTTCCAGCTTGTCGCAAATTTCGACAAACTCGGCGTAGGCTTCAGGCAAATCCTGCTCCATTTCGACAATGGGCTGGGTGTTGCGGATACCGGCCACCACGTCCTCGCCCTGGGCGTTAATGAGGTAGTCGCCATACAACACTCTCTCGCCGGTGGCGGGGTCGCGGGTAAAGGCCACGCCGGTGCCGGAGGTGTCGCCCATATTGCCAAAGACCATCGTTACAATGTTGACTGCCGTACCCAGGTCGTGAGCGATACCGGCCGCATTGCGGTAGTCGATGGCTCGTTTGCCGTTCCAGCTTTTAAAGACGGCTTCGGTAGCCAGTTTAATTTGCTCGATGGGGTCTTGGGGAAAATCCTGGCCGGTTTCGGCTTTAAAGATTTTCTTAAACGCTTCGGTAATTTCTTTCCACTGCTCGGCATTCAACTCAGCTTCTGTTTTGACGCCGGCCTTTTGGCGAGCTTCGGCCAGAATCTCTTCAAACAGTTCATCATCGACGTCCATCACCACGCTGCCAAACATCTGCACCAGGCGGCGGTAGGAATCGTAGACAAAGCGGGCATCGTTGGTGAGTTTGACCATCCCCTCAACCACTTCATCGTTAAGACCGATGTTGAGGACGGTGTCCATCATACCGGGCATAGAGAATTTGGCCCCGGAACGACAAGAAACCAGCAGCGGGTTGTCGGGGTCGCCAAACTTTTTACCCGTACTCTCTTCGGTGGCTTTAAGAGCCTCAACTTCTTGTTCCCACATTCCGGCGGGGAACTGCTCGCCCGCATCCAGGTAGGCATTGCATGCTTCAGTACTAACAATAAAACCGGCGGGTACAGGCAGCCCGACGCGGGTCATTTCGGCCAGATTTGCCCCTTTGCCGCCTAATAAGGCGCGTACCTCTTCCCAGTCGCCGCCGACGTGTTCTTCGGCTGCTTCAACTTCTTCAAATAGATATACCCATTTGTTACTCATAAATTGCTCCTCTCAAGAAATTGGTTTGGTGTTACTGCTCAATCCGCATCCCAGTTTAAGACCTCAAAGGTTTGTAACACCTTTTTGAGCGCCAATTTTGGTCTCAACGGGAAATCTTCTAGTCGCAAAGGTGTTTTGGAAACCTTTGAGGTCTAGGCTGAGTAGTAACGTTTTGGTTACTGTGTTTACGGGGATTAGACATAGAAAAACCTCCGTCACAATGGGTGGGGAGGCGAAATCGTCATAGACCCGTTGGTTTAACTCTTGTTATTAAAGTTGGCTTTATTGCTTCAATAATAGCAATAAGAGCCGTCGCCCATTATACGCTGTTAAAAGATTTTCGCCAAGTCTATAAAGATGTGATTCATGCTCTTTAATCTTTCCTTAATCTAAAGTTCATTTTTCTTTAATCTTTGCCAATTAAAATGTACTCAACACTAAAAAACAGTGTGATCCCTCCCTCCTAAAGAGGAACCCGTGTAGTGGCAGCACGGGTTTTTCTTTTTTAAATGCTTGACGCGCCCACATCTTTTTAATCTTGCTTTAATCCAAAGTTCATTTTTCTTTAATCTTTGTCAATTAAAATGTACTCAACACTAAAAAACAGTGTGATCCCTCCCTCCTAAAGAAAAACCCGTGTAGTGGCAGCACGGGTTTTTCTTTTTTAAACGCTTGACGCGCCCACATCTCTTTAATCTTTCCTTAATCTAAAGTTCATTTTTCTTTAATCTTTGCCGATTAAAATGTACTTACACTAAAAAACAGTGTGATCCCTCCCTCCTAGAAAAACCCGTGTCGTGGCAGCACGGGTTTTTCTCTTTTTAAAGCTATGACAAATCAAACCATAATCCCCAAAGCAGTGGTTGTAACCGGCGCATCCACCGGCATTGGCCGGGCATGCGCGCTTCACTTGGACGATCTCGGTTTTAGAGTTTTTGCCGGAGTACGCAAACAGACCGATGCTGAGATTTTACAGCAAAAAGCGTCCGACCAACTTACCCCCATATTTATCGACGTGACCAAAACGGATACAATTGCCTCTGCGGTCCAAACCGTGAGCGCTGGGGTGGGAGAGACCGGATTGAACGGTCTGGTCAATAATGCCGGTATTGCTACGGGCGGCCCACTGGAGTTTTTGCCGATACCCGAACTGCGGCGACAGCTTGAAATCAACGTGATTGGGCAAATTGCCGTGACGCAGGCATTTCTGCCTCTATTGCGACAAGGGGCTTTGCAACGGCAAGGGGCAGGGCGGATAATTAATATGAGTTCGATTAGTGGCCGGGTAGCGATGCCTTTTATTGGTCCCTATGCGGCTTCAAAGTTTAGCCTGGAAGCGCTGACCGATTCACTTCGCGTGGAACTCCAACCATGGGGCATTGAGGTCATCAGTATTCAGCCTGGGGCTATTGCCACGCCCATCTGGGACAAAGCCGAGACCAAAGCCGAGGAACTGGCCGGCAATTTCCCGCCCGAAGCCAATTTCCTGTACGGCCCCAGATTGGTTGCCGCTCGCCGGAGGATAGCCAACGCAGGCCAGCATGGCATACCGGCTGAAGAGGTTGCCAGAGTTGTAGCCAAAGCCCTCACTGCAAAGCGACCAAAAACACGTTACTTAATTGGTCGAAACGCCAAAATAGCGGCTTTACTGGTCAAACTATTACCCGACCGGCTGCGGGATTGGTTGATTCTGCGAACGTAATTTTAACGGATGTGTTTGATTATAACTCGTTCCCAAACTGGAGTTTGGGAACGAGTTATAATCAGGAAATTTTGTCTTCGGGATCAAGCTGTACCTCGCCGGCCAAAAAACGGCGAGCAGTCTCAGCCAACACGGCGGCGCCGACAGGCAATACGCTTTCGTCGATGTCGAAGATGTTGGTGTGATGGTTACGCTCCACGTTGTCAGCAGTCGCGGCGCCTAACATAAACATTGCGCCGGGGACTTCCTGGCACATATAAGCAAAATCCTCCGAACCCAAGCCCATTGGTTCGTCATTAACTTGTTCTGCGCCTATCAGGTCGGTACTGACGGAGGATAGCCAGCCGTTGACGGTGTGGTTATTCCAGCCCGCCGGGTAGCCGCGCCAAACTTCCATACGGAAATCGCCGCCGAGGGGACGCACAATGGATAGGGCGCGTTCAACCTCCGCTAAAAGTTGGTCTCGCACGTCCGGGTCAAAGCTGCGTAGCGTGCCTTCCAGATAAACCTCGTGTGGAATAATGTTGCTGGCCGTTCCGGCGTGGACTTGCCCCAGGCTGAGCACGGCGGATTGCAGCGGGTCGATGCGCCGGGCGACGATGCCGTGCAGAGCGGTTAAGACAGGCCCCAACATCCACAAAGGGTCTGTAGCCCTGTGGGGAAAGGCCCCGTGACCGCCGCTGGCGGTAATCCAGGCTTCAAAGCTATCAACAGCCGCCGAACTCCAACCGGGATGGGCTGAGACAGTACCGGCTGGACTGGTGGAATCGACGTGCAGGGCAATAACGGCGTCTACGCCTTCCAGAGCGCCGTCTTCCATCATCCGGGGAGCGCCGCTAATGCCCTCGTCGTCCGAGTTTTCTTCTGACGGTTGGAACAGAAAGCGCACGTTGCCCTGTAAATCCCCATCGGCAAAAACGTCTTTGAGCAGGTGGGCCACGCCCAGCAAAATGGCCGTGTGGGCGTCGTGGCCGCAAGCGTGCATAACGCCGGAATTGGTAGAGACGTACTCAACCTGGTTAATTTCGTGGATAGGCAGGGCGTCCATATCGGCCCGGATGGCGATGGTGGGGCCTTGGCCGGTACCCATCTGGCCTACCACGCCGGTTTTGCCTATCCCGGTTTTGATGTCAATACCGCCAATTTCTTGCAAGGTATCGGCGACGATTTTGGCGGTGCGCACTTCTTTAAAGCTTAGTTCTGGATGTCGATGGAAGTCGCGCCGCAGGCG
>JAJRVO010000824.1 GCA_024277275.1 Chloroflexota bacterium | reverse complement strand
CTCGTTCCCAAACTCTAGTACACGGCGGCGTAAATCCTTCGGTAGTTTATGGAGTGAAAAAGTGCACTTTTTCACTCCATAAACTAAGCACCGCGCTGCTTGTAACTACCGAAAGACTTCCGCCAAGCTGTACTAGTTTGGAAACGAGATGATCGCGTGACGAGTGATGCATGATGCGTGAGGGTCTTGGATAACCAATTATGTGTAATTGACCCTCACGCATCACTTGTCACGCGTCACGCCAGTTAAAAGTTCTACTCTGCCAAATTTGCAAATAACGGTGTGCTCAAGTACCGCTCGCCAAAGGATGGAATGATGACCACAATTAACTTGCCCTCATTCTCCGGGCGACGAGCCACATGCAGGGCAGCCCACACCGCCGCTCCGGCCGAGATGCCAACTAACAGCCCTTCCTCCAGGGCCATACGCCGGGATGTGACAAAGGCGTCTTCATTTTGCACCCTAACCACCTCGTCGTAAATTTCGGTATTGAGTATACTCGGCACAAAACCCGCGCCGATACCCTGAATAGGATGCGGCCCTTTCTCTCCGCCCGAAAGCACAGCCGACCCATCCGGCTCAACGGCGATGGACTTGAAGGATGGTTTGCGCTCCTTTAACACCTCGCTTACGCCGGTAATTGTGCCGCCGGTGCCGATACCGGCCACCAGAAAATCAACGTTGCCGTCGGTATCCCGCCAGATTTCCTCGGCGGTTGTCTGCCGGTGAATTTCTGGATTGGCCGGATTTTCAAACTGTTGGGGAATAAAATAGCGCGAGTCGGCCTGGGCCATCTCTGCCGCTTTGTTGATGGCTCCGGGCATACCCCCGCTGCCCGGCGTCAGAACCAGTTCTGCGCCGTATGCTCGCAGCAGAGCGCGGCGCTCTTTGCTCATCGAGTCCGGCATAGTCAAGACGCATTTGTAGCCGCGCGCCGCGCACACCATTGCCAGGGCAATGCCGGTGTTGCCGCTGGTCGGCTCCAGAATAATTGTGTCCGGCCCAATCTTTCCGGCTTTCTCAGCCGCGTTGATCATTGAGACGCCAATGCGGTCTTTAACGCTGTGGGCCGGATTGTAAAACTCCAATTTGGCGACAACGTCAGCCACGCTGTCTTTGGTCAAGTTTCTAATACGCACTAACGGGGTATTGCCGATCAGTTCGGTTACATCATTTGCAATTTTCATTGTTTCACCTTTTTTAGCCTAACTTGTTATCAGACTCCGATTTGACAACAAATCGGCTCATTTTTTGTTATGAATTTTCAATGTGGACCGCCGCAATTGATGCCTGATGCAGTTGTCGGTATTGATTGCCGGCGTTTTTTAGAATCAAAAAGACTCATTACAAGGCAAACGCCGTGGCAATGAGTCTCGCCTGATTTAACGCAATTTACTTTGCCAATTTAAAACGGCGGCAAAGAAATTGTCGCTATTGGGTTTTTATTTAAAACAGACACTCGGAGGGGCAGCGTTGCTCAACCGGCGCGACTCATCGCGGAGTTTGGCAAGCAGCGGGCGCAAACGATGGCATCTGACCAGACCGGTAGCCTGAATCAACCGATTGCACCCGCCTAATACAGACGCAGCGACAACAAGGTTGGCTCAGATTGTTCAGGTTTACTGGTTTCAATTTATCACGCCTATGATAGTGTCCGTTGGTACGGCAATTTTTCTCGTTCTTAAACCCTGGTTTGGAAACAAGAAAAATGAGAGCTTTTGCTCAAGAGATTGAGGGGATTTTATCCGGGTTATCGAATTTGTCAAACAAGGCTGGCCTTGTTGTAGTTTTTTGCTGCCGGTTTCTTTGTTATAATAAAAAAGGCTCTTAATGGGTTTCAAGAAGTTGATGCTGTTTTGGCAGAAAAAGAGGCGCTACTGCAAGAGGTTCACCACCGAGTCAAAAACAACCTGATAGCCCTTGATTATTTAATTGATTTGCAAGCCAGAGCAATTGGAACTCCAGAGATACTGAATGCATTTCAAGATTTTCAGGGACGAGTTAGGGCTATGCGCCTGACTCACGAGAAACTGTATCAATCAAAAGACCTGGCCCGGATTAATTTTGGGGATTACTTGCAAGACTTAACAACCAATCTGTTCTATGCCTTGGGAGGTGGCCGGTCTATTGCGCTGCGCGTAGAAGCCGAGGACATTTTTGTCACCGTGAACACTGCCATTCCTTGCGGGTTGTTGGGCCACGCACCAGCTTGGGGGCAGCCTCCAGGTGGATACACAGCAAGGAACGGCTGTCAGGATAAGGTTTTTAGAACGAAAATAGTGAAACGAATATCGGTGTTATCAGCGTTCTATTTAAGAGATGGCTAAACGGTTACAACTTCGGTTGGAGCCACAGCACACCGCTCAACGGCTGCCAGTGTCTCTTTTAAAACGGGTTTGCGACTAAAGGTCAGCACCTCTCCCGCCGATGCCTCTTCAAACGCGCCTTCGGCCACGTTGACGCTCTCGTAGACCAGCAGGATCAGGTCCTTGCGTCCGGCTTGACGAACCTTGTGTAACTTGCGCCGCAGATAATTGGGATGCCAAAAACCGACAATTTCCAGCAGCGCGCGTCGCCCATCTTTGCGATGGGTGAACGAAAAGTCGGGAATCATCACCGTGTCCCCCACTACAATCAATTCATCTTCGCGGGCCAATCCCCACTTTCGTTTTGCGCCGCCATATTTGGCCTCAAACTCGGCGGCAAAATCAGCCTCAAGCCGGCTATCAAAAAGCCCGGAAGCCTTGAAGTGGGTGCGCAGGTCGGTTTGGTCATTCAGGGTGTAGCGGAGCGGTTCAGGACCGGGCGCTTTGGGTGGCGATACGTCAGCCTCCATTTGCCAGCGGTCGCACAACAACAGGGCGGGCAAAAACTTGGCAAATTGCACCCCGTAGCGGATAGTTGATTTAACAAAGGGCGAAATAGGGCCGTGCAGTGTGATGTGATACCCTTTTTCTCCAACCACGGGCCGAATGGTGTACATTAACTTGAAGAGTTTGATGAATTTAAAAACGTCTTTGTAGCTATCGTGAACTTGAATCCGAACCTCTCGCGCCCAGTAAAGCAGGCCGCGAGCCACTTCCAGGTTGTAGCGCGTGATGAGGTCGCCGGGAGCAATGGCTTCACCGGGGTCAAGAAGAATCTGTTCTTCGGCCAGGTCGGCAAAGAGGGCGGTTTCAATTTGTTCGACCGGCAATTCATAGTTAGCGGCGGCCTCGGCCAAAAGCTGTTTGCGGGTGGTCAGGCTAAAGAGGTCTTGCTGACGAGTCACCGGCCCCTGCTGAAAAATAGCCGCCCGCAGGTCAGGCGGTTGCACCGGCGGGTCGCTGCCAAAAACACAGCGGGCTTCTAACACCGCCGCCAACCCCCGGATAATGGGGTAATCCAGGCTATCCCCCTCGTAGTCGCGCAAGGCTTCGGTTAGTTTGCCTCGACTTTGCCCTACGCAGCGCTGAAATATAGCCGTCAAATCCCCGGCTACAGCCAGATAGCGATAGTTGCCCGGCAAAGATTGGGTCCAGACCTGACCGTCGCGCATCTTTAGCCGGGGACGGATGAGTTCTGATTTTAACATTATTGCCTGGGCCTTCGCTGCCGGGCAATGCGCTCGTCTACCGTTTTACGGGCGATGACCTCGTAGAGAACGGCTTGCTTGTTGCCCCGCTTACGCAACACCCGGCCCAAACGCTGCACGTACTCGCGGGCGCTGGAACTGCCGCCCAGCACCACCGCGATTTTCGCCTCCGGCACATCCACCCCCTCGTTAAGCACCTTTGAGGTGACAATGGCTTTATACGTCCCGGCGCGATAATCGTCCAAAATTGCCTTTCGCTCGGCGGCTTTGGTTTGGTGAGTGATAACCGGCGCCAGATGACGACGAGCAATTTGGTAGGCAAAGCGGTTATGGGCGGTAAAGATGAGCATCTGCTGGTCGCGGTGCTCGCGTAACAGCCGGTCAAGGGCGTCCAGTTTGCCTTGAGTCTGGTGGATAATCTCCTTCAGCTTTAACTCGGCTACTTTAGCCCGGCGGGCCTGGGCCTCATACGCGCTGCGACGGGTGAACTCGTCCCACCAGCCGGGGCCGTGACTTTCTCGCAGGCGAGCTTCGCGCACGTAGCCGGTATAGGCGGCGTAGGCGGCGTCGTAAGCGCTTCGCTCTTCCGGCGTCAGGTCGACCCGGATGCGCTCGGTGCGATACTCGGCCAACTGGCGGCCGGTCAGGTCGTCAATTTTTTTGCGGTAGACCACCGGCCCAACCAGTTTGTCCAGCAGAGTGACCGGATCAATGGCTGCGTCGGTGAAGGGTTGAATCTGTTTTTTTGCGTCCGCCGTCAAACGTTCTTGTTCCCATTCTGCTACGGGGTCGGGATAGGTGGCCGTTAAGCCAAGTCGATAAGGAGCGGCGCATATCAGGGCAATCTCGTGCCAGGAGGGGGCGGGCAGGTGATGGATTTCGTCAAAGATAAGCAACTTAAACTGGTTGCCCAGAGTCTCCGCATGCGCCCAGGCCGAGGGGTAGGTGGTCACCGTGACAGGCTCCAGCCGTTTTTCTCGCCCGTACCAAACTCCAATGGTGACGCCAAAGGCATTTTCCAAACGGGCGTACCATTGGTGCAGCAGATCGAGCGTGGGCACAACCACCAGGGTGTTGACCGCGCACTCGGCAATGGCGCGTAAAGCCAAAAATGTTTTGCCCGCGCCGGTGGGCAAAACCACGCTGCCCCAACGCTCGGCGGTAAGCCAGGTTTGGAGGGCCTCGGTTTGGTAGGGATGAGGATCGCGATCATCATGAAGGGCGAGCGTGTTGAGGTTGCCCCAGCGCGGAATGTTGTTGCGGATTCCTTGCCGCTTAAGCCAGGGCCGTACCGTGCGGTAGTGAACAGCCGGGCAGCGCCATTTGGCGTTGAGCCATTGAAAGGGAGCAGGCGGAGTGGCTGTCTGCGCTACATTTTCCAGCACAATAGTTCCGCCTAAAAAGTAGGCGCGGGGGGATTCAGACAGGTCGGTCATTTTTTGTCTCCACAAGGTATTCTTTGCGTCTCAAGCTTTCCTGGCTTTGAACGTAGAATCATCGCCTAAATGCAATCGAAATTCGCCTTCGATGGTATCTGCATTTACCAGTTTAATCCAACCGTTGCCATTCATTGGATCGTTTTCATCGTAACCATCCCAGGTAAATTCAAAGCGGGTTTCGTCGGGGTATTCCACTACTTTACCGTCTATCTGGCCCTCGACCAGGCCAAACTGGAAATACCCTAAATTATCGGGTTTAATTTCAATGTAGGCCTGAACCGTCATGTTAAAATAATCTTCATCCCACATTTCCATTTCATAAATATGCCATTTGCCTTGATAGTCTGAGTTATTTGTAGTCATTATTCACCTTTCCTATTCGCCCCCCCCCGCCTTCGCCGACGCCAGCAGCCGGGACCGACCGCTCTGCCTCGCCCTGGACAGGCTGATTCTCACAACTTCGAAAGGGGCTATTTAAGTTTCTGTAAAATCCGTCTTGACAAATCCGAGTACTGGCCCTATTATATCAGTATATCCCCCCTACCGCTTCGGGGGTAGGGCGCGAGGCCGTAGCCAAAGCTACGGCCTCTGCTTTTTATACCTATGAAAACGCTGCGGCGTGCTGGCCGCCAGTCAATTCCCGGCCTCACTGCAAGACCGCAAAGGCGCCTCCCACAAACCAAAATCCTGGTAACATTAAATTCATCCTTCTGCCTTCATCCTTCATCCTTCTCGTTAACCGCCCTCGCCAGCGCCGAGGCCAATGGCCAACGGCTGGTTGGGCTTGTGGTACAGGATATAATCAGCTCGCTTGCGTTTGCCCCGCGCTGCCATTTGACCCCGGACAATCATTCGACCATCGGTAAAGTGGACCTTCTCCCGCATTCGCCAACCCTTCCAGCCTGCAGCTTGCAGGTTAGGCGTAATGAAGTTCGTCCGTATATCCTGTTCCGACATTGATTTCTTGTTCATCGTCGTTTAGCCTTTGGCTTGTGTTGGTTTGCCGGTTAGTCGTTCGATATCCTCCTCGGTCAACGAGGCGTTGCGTCGGGGCTTTTTCATTTTAACACAGATAGGGGTTGCTGACAATCCAAAAAAAACCGGCCGTAATGGAGATAAAATAAATAATCGGCACAATTGAGCCGCTCGTAAAAGAGACTTTTGTTTGTTGTTGGGTGCGGTGGTAGAATGGACTATCGCCATTGGAGTAATTACATTGTCCTCAAAGCGCAATAGCTTAAAGCTCAACTCGATGCGGGTTTTAGACCAGCAGAAGGTCAATTACACCGCGCATGAATTTCCCAATACCATTCATTCCGCCGACGGTGTGGCCGACCATCTTGGTTTGCCCCGCGAGATGGTTTACAAAACGCTGGTTGTCTTACCGACCAAAGGCAAGGCAATGTTGGTGATGATCGCTGGAAGCCGGGAATTGAATCTGAAAAAACTGGCTAAGGCTGTCGCTGAAAAAAAGGTACAGATGGCCCCCAAAAAAGAGGCCGAAAAACTGACCGGCTTGCAAACCGGCGGTATTTCGGCCCTGGCTCTGCTGCACAAAAATTTCCCGGTTTATATCGACCGGCCCGTTCTGGAACTGGAGCGAGTTTTGGTCAGCGCCGGTAAACGAGGCGTTAACGTGGAGTTGCCGGTTCAGGATTTGATTCGGGTTGCAAAAGCCAAAGCTATAGAGGTGACATAAATTGACCACCCCCGTCCGCCGGCAATACCTGTCCATCAAGAAACAGTATCCCGACGCCATTGTCTTTTTTCGGTTAGGCGACTTTTACGAGACCTTTGACGAGGACGCCAAAACCATTGCCAAAGCGCTGGACATTGTGCTGACCTCTCGTAAAGTCTCCAAAACGCAGCGCGTACCAATGGCCGGCGTCCCGCACCACGCGGCAGAAAATTACATTGCCAAGCTAATTAAGGCCGGTTACAAAGTTGCCGTCTGCGACCAGATAGGCAGCGACCCTGTCAATGGATTGGTCCCCCGCGAAGTGCAGCGAGTTATCACCCCCGGTACGGTGGTTGAGGGCGCTCTGTTAACCGACAACGAGAACAACTACCTGGCTGCCATCGTCATCGCTGCTAACGAGCGTGCCGGCATCGCCTTTGTTGATATCACCACCGGCGAATTTGCCGCCACCCAGTTGCAGGGTCGCGATATTGACCGTCTGGCGCTGAATGAAATCACCCGCCTTAAACCGGCAGAAATTATCACCCCCGATGAAAACAGCATCGCGCCCATTACCCCGCTAAACATCCCCCACTCGCTCTATGACGCCTGGCGTTTTGATCTGGACCACGCCCGGCAGGAGTTGCAGCGTCACTTTGACGTAGCCACCCTGGATGGTTTTGGATTGGGGGACAAGCCGCTGGCGGTGCAGGCCGCCGGGGCCGTTATTCAATACGTGGCCGATACTCAAAAACAGGCCCTCAACCACATCACCCGCCTGACCGCCTACAGCACCGACACTTTTATGACCCTCGACGCCTCGACCCGGCGCAATCTGGAATTGACAGAAACCATTCGGGGCAACTCGGCGCAGGGTTCGCTGTTGGGTGTGCTGGATAAAACCATTACCGCGATGGGCGGGCGCTTGCTGCGTACTTGGTTGCACCAACCCTTGCTTAATGTGCAAACTCTCAATGAGCGACTTGAGGCCGTCGAAACCTTTACTGCCCAAACTATCCCTCGCGGCGATATCCGGGCGCAACTTAAAGAGATTGCCGACCTGGAACGCCTGACCAATCGCGTTAGCCAGGGCATCGCCCAACCCCGCGACCTGCTGGCTATCCGTCGCAGCCTTGAAGCCGTACCGGCTATTCAATTAACAATTAACAATTTGCAATCAGCAAATCAGGCTAAGGCTGAGATTGAGACAGAGGCAGAAAATCCAAAATCCAAAATCCAAAATCTAAAATTAGATGTTTGTGGCGACATCGTCAGCCTCATCACGCAAGCCATCGCCGATGAACCGCCGGCCACGCTGTCTAAAGTGGGCGTTATTCGACCCGGCTTTTCGGCGGAGTTGGATGGAATTATCGCCGGTTCCCGCGAGGCGAAGGTGTGGGTGGCAAATCTGGAGTCGACAGAGCGGCAGCGAACCGGCATTAAAAGCCTCAAGGTCGGTTTTAACAAAGTGTTTGGCTACTATTTGGAATTAACCAAGTCTTACAGCGACCAGGCCCCGCCGGAGTACATTCGCAAGCAAACGCTGGTCAACGCCGAGCGGTACATTACCCCGGAACTAAAAGAGTACGAAAACCTCATCCTCAACGCCGACGAGCGCCAGCTTGAGGTAGAAAGTCGCATATTTAAAGAGGTTTGCGCCCAAATTGCCGCCGTCGCCGAGCGATTGCTGGCAACCTCGCGGGCGCTGGCTTATCTGGATGTTGTCACCGCCCTGGCCGAAGTGGCCCTGCAAAATAACTATGCCCGCCCCACGCTGAGCGATGACGACACGCTGGAAATCGTCAATGGCCGCCACCCGGTCGTCGAGACAATGCCGCTGCTGGACGCCGACGGCCTGGCGACCGCTTTTGTGCCTAACGATGTCCGCATGTC
This sequence comes from Chloroflexota bacterium, assembly GCA_024277275.1. Classification (GTDB taxonomy): domain Bacteria; phylum Chloroflexota; class Anaerolineae; order 4572-78; family J111; genus JAJRVO01. The sequence continues at coordinate 723 of JAJRVO010000824.1, read as the reverse complement.
GAAAGAAGAGTTAATCCACATCATCACCGGCCCCAACATGTCGGGCAAAAGCACCTACCTTAGACAGGTAGCCCTGATTGTGCTGATGGCCCAAATCGGCAGCTTTGTGCCCGCCGACTCGGCCAGCATTGGGTTGGTGGACCGTATCTTTACCCGCATTGGGGCGCAGGACGAGATTCACGCCGGGCAAAGTACCTTTATGGTGGAGATGATTGAAACGGCGGCTATTTTGTCCCAAAGCAGCAATCGCAGCCTGCTTATTTTGGCCGAGGTAGGCCGGGGAACCAGCACTTATGATGGGCTGGCTATTGCGCGGGCGGCGGTGGAGTACATTCACAACAACCCCAAAATTCGGGCCAAAACCCTCTTTGCCACCCATTACCACGAGCTAACCGAAGTCGCCAAATATCTGCCCCACATCCGCAACTACAACGTCGCCGTGGCCGAGGAGGGCAGCCGGGTTATCTTTCTGCACAAAATCGTTCCCGGCGGGGCCGACCGCTCCTACGGTATCCACGTCGCCCAGATTGCCGGCGTCCCCAAAGCCGTCACCGACCGGGCCAACGAAATTCTGGAAGAACTGGAAGGCAACGCCGATTTCCGTGAGCGACAGGAAAGAACCCGCCAGTCATTTTCCGGCGTACAAATGTCATTTATGGCCCCCGAAACGCATCCCCTGATTGACGAAATCAAAGAGCTTGACGTCGACTCGCTCTCGCCGCT
>JAJRVO010000823.1 GCA_024277275.1 Chloroflexota bacterium | reverse complement strand
CCCTATAGTATAATCAAGTCAATCACTCTTATCAAGAACAACATCACACTTAACGAGTAGCCGCCTATGAAGCGGGTGCTCTCACACGCACCTGATGAAACCCAACAGCAGGGGTGCAGGGGTGATTTTTGTTCATTGTTCATTGTTCATTGTTCATTGTTCATCGTTCATTGTTCATCGTTCATCGTTCATTGTTCATTGTTCATTGTTCATTGTTCATTGGTTTCATAGGAGAGCATTTATGAACCTCATTGTACGAAATGCAAAAGTAAGAGGATACAACACTCCAGTAGATATTGGAATTGGTAATGGGCACATTGTTGAAATAAATCGCCAGATTGTCGCCGGCGCCGCCACCGAAATCGATGCTCAGGGGATGCTGGTCAGCGAGTCCTTTGCCAACCCCCATTTGCACCTGTGCAAAGTATATACGTTGCCGAGGATGGATGAAGAGGCGTTAAAAGATTATCACGGCGCGGATATGGGCAAGGCTATGACAGCCATCGAGTTGGCGGCCAGGGTAAAAGAAAAGTATGACCAGTCCTGGATAATCAAGAATGTCCGTAAGGCCGTGGCTTTAGCGGCTATCTACGGCAATACTCACATCCGGGCCTTTGCCGATGTGGACAGCAAAGCCCGTTTGGAAGGAGTCAAGGCGTTGATTAGAGCCAGGGAAGAGTTCAAGGGCATGGTCGACATCCAGGTAGTGGCTTTTGCCCAGGACGGCCTGATTCGTGAACCGGGCGCGGCTAATCTCATTCGGGAAGCTATGGATTTGGGGGCCGACGTGGTGGGCGGTATTCCCTGGATTGAATTTACGGAAGCGGCTGAACAGCGGCATGTTGATGAACTGTTTGCCGTCGCCAAAGAATATGATAAGCCGGTGTCCATGCTGGTAGATGATGCCGGCGACCCCGGTTTGCGCACGCTGGAAATGATGGCGGTCAAAACGATTGAGCAAGGTTGGCAAGGTCGTTCTCTGGCCCACCACGCCCGGGCTATGGCCCTCTACCCCAAACCCTATCTGCAAAAGGTTGCCGCGTTGCTCAAGACGGCAGAAATGGGGGTGGTGACTGACCCGCACACCGGCCCCTTGCATGCCCGCGTCAAAGAGTTAATCGAGGAAGGGGTGTTGGTCTGTTTGGGCCAGGATGATATCTCCGACGCTTACTATCCCCTGGGCTACAACAATATGCTGGAAGTGGCTTTTTTGGCGGTTCATCTATTGTGGATGACCACGGCTGCCGAGATGGAGCAACTCTACGACATGATTACCCGCGCGGCCGGCCGGGCTATGGGCCTTAAGGACTTTGAATTGAAAGTTGGCTCGCCGGCGCATTTGGCAGTCCTCAGCGCCCCCAATGTACTGGAAGCGCTACGATATCACCACGCCCCGGCCACCGTTATCAGCCACGGCCAGGTGGTTGACACAGAGGCTATGCGGGCAATCATCCGCCAGAATGAATAATATGCAATTTGGCGAATCGAAAGGGGTAAGGGTAAAATCCATTTGACTCGAACCCCGAGAGAAACAGGAGGTGATACAAAATAAAAATCTTAAAGAGGCAGTAGACTAACTCGAGTGTCTGGAGTTGATCCGGCACGATAAACGTTAAATTTCCCAACACAATTTACGAGGAGGATGAAGTCAAATGTTTAAAAAAATGATAGCTCTATTGGTAGTCATAGCCGTTTTGAGCCTGGTTGTAGCTTGTGGCGGAGCGGCTACACCCCAAACTATAACCGTGGTTGAAACGGTTGTGGTCAAAGAAGAGGTCGAAAAGATTGTAACCGTTGAGGTAGAAGCCGCTCAGGCAGAAACCGGACCCTTGACTGTTTTTGGCGCATACGCCACAGCAATTGAGGAGCCGTGGGATGGAGTCATTCACGCAGCCCTGAACAAGGCCCAGGACACAGGCAAAATTGAGTACACCTATACCGACGATATTGGCTATGCCGGTGACATGGAGCGCATTTTGCGTGAAGTGGCCGAAGATACCAAGCCGGATGTCATTTTTGGCGATGCCTTTGGCAACGAAGAAGCGGTACGCCGCATAGCCGCCGACTATCCGGAAATCGCTTTTGTCTTTGGTTCCGGCGGCGGCCCGGCTGAACCGAACTTCTCTGTGTTTGATAACTGGATTCACGAACCGGCCTATCTCAGCGGGATGCTGGCCGGGGGGTTGACCAAAAGCAATGTGGTAGGTGTTGTTGGCGGTCTGCCGGTACCCGAGGTAAACCGCATCGTCAATGCCTTTATTGCCGGCGCGACAGCAGTAAACCCGGATGTGGATGTTAAAACAAGCTTTATCAATAGCTGGTTTGACCCCGCGGCAGCCAAAGAAGCGGCCCTGGCCCAGGTTGACGCCGGGGCGGACGTTCTCTTTGCCGAGCGATTTGGCGTGATTGAAGCTGCCGCCGAAAATGGCCTGTACGCCTTTGGTAACATGAGCGACCAGCGCGAGCTGGCTCCCGAATATGTCGTCAGCGGCCCGGTCTGGAATATGAACCCCACGGTTGAATATGTCATCAACCAGGTGGCCGGCGGCACCTACACTTCCCAAGACCTCAAAGACTTTAACATGGTAGCCAAAGGTGGCGCTAACCTGGCCCCCATCAACCAGGACGTGGTAGGTGGTATCCCGTCTGAGTTGGTTGAGATGGTCGAAGCTAAAGAGCAAGAGATCATCAGTGGTCTATTCCGGGTAGACATTGACGAAGCCCAACCCCCAGCCTCATCAAAATAAAGCAGTCAAGTAAACAAAGCGGATGAAAGCAGGGTAAAAAGACCTTTAGGGTTTTCAAAACCCTAAAGGTCTGAGATGCTGGTCATTATTTTCATAAAGGGTTGCCCGTGAACAACACAAACGCCATAAATGTTGTTGAAATGCAGAATATCTGCAAGCGATTTGGCCCGGTCATAGCCAGTGACGGGGTAAATTTTGTCTTGCGCCAGGCAGAAATTCATGCCCTGTTGGGTGAGAATGGAGCAGGCAAGACAACCCTGATGCGTATCTTGTATGGCCTCTATCACGCCGAT
>JAJRVO010000822.1 GCA_024277275.1 Chloroflexota bacterium | reverse complement strand
TTGGAATCATCCTGAAAGAACGGTCTCCCCAGGTCGGCTCTCTTTTTTCCCTTTCCATATCAAACGGGGGGTCTGATTTTAAGCTAATCCCGGCGCTGGTAATAACGGCAACGGTTAGTTGGTTTAAGGGTTTGGACAACGGCGCCCACGGAATAGCGCCCGTAAACTCTTCTTCAGGAATAAAGGTTTTGATCCAAGCCCCCAGACTCGGCGGTAAAAATCGAAAACCGTCAACTTTTTTTTCTTGCTTCATAGTATTTCCTCCATAAATAGTTTTGTGAGTTGGGTAAGTTTAGTGAGTTGGGTGAGTTCAACCTCGTTCCCAAACTGGAGTTTGGGAACGAGGTTGAAACTTCGTTTTCATCATCGCAGCTTTTGTCTTACATATCCTCAAACGAACCGCTCCGGCCTTTTCCGCTTGAAAAACGCGCAGCGCCCGCAATTCCCTCATCAACCAGAGCGGGAAGGCCGTTGTGCCACTCTTTTTCCATCGCTTGCCGCACCGATAATCCGTATTGCATATAAATGGAACGGCGATCGGCGCGCACACAAAGCTGCGGAAAACGAGCAATCTCCCGGGCCAGTTCCTCTGCCGCCGGCCTTGATTGACCGTCCGGCACAACTTTCTCGCACGCCCCAATACGCAAACATTCTTCCGCAGGCACTTTGCGACCGGTTAGAATAATTTCCATAGCCCGCCCCAAACCTACCAGGCGAGGCAATCGCACCGTGCCTCCATCAATTAGCGGAATACCCCAGCGGCGATTGTAAACGCCAAAATAGGCGCTTTCTTCCATCACCCGCAAATCACACCACAGCGCCACCTCAAAACCTCCGGCCACTGCCGGACCGGCCACCGCGGCAATAACCGGCTTCGACAAATCCAACCGGGTCGGCCCCATCGGGCCACGTGGCAGCGGGCTGCCGTCTACGGGGAAGTCAAGTTCAGCCAGGGGGCGGGCTTGCCCGGCCAGGGAACTGCCGTACTTTAAATCCCACCCGGCGCAAAACGCCCCGCCTTCTCCCCACAAGACGGCAACGCTGGCCTGAGAATCAGCCTCAAATGCCGTAAAGACTTCTGCCAAAGCATCTGCGCCGGCCGGGTCCATTGCATTCCGCACCTCCGGGCGACTGTGGATGATAGTGGTTACTGGGCCGTTCTTTTCAACTCGTACAGCCATATGTTCCTCCTGATTATGGTTACATTGAAAACCGCTTCATTTTCCACAAATATGAGCGATTGTCAAACGGTGGGTCGGTCCAGAAATTTGGGACACACATAGCGCGGCAAGCCGCAAATTAACAATGAGCAATTAACAATGAACAAATGATTCTCGCGGATAACGCAAATGTTGCGAGGTAATACTATAGCGCGCCACAATGTTGAAAAAAGATAATCAGTGATGTAGAATGACACAATCCTAAAAAGGTGTTTCTTAAATCAGGTAGACCAAACCGCAGAGGTTTCTGAAGTCTATATTACCTGCTAAGTCAGCTTCATAACCGAGGCAAATTCGCTTAAGAATGTCTCGCAAAAACCTCTGCGGTTTTTAAGAAACACGTTCTAAAATCACTGGCAAAGAAGCCATTAAGGAGTTCACTATGAGTCAAGATAGAGTGGCCTTATATTTGCAAGACGCCCACAACATCCGTGAGGGGATGAAGTTAGCCCAATATGCCGAGAAAAACGGCTTTGAAGCCGTCTGGCAAGCCGAAAGCCGGTTGGTGCGCGACGCCATTGTGCCGATGGCCGCATTTGCCGCCGTTACGGAAAGAATTAAAATCGGCTCCGGCGTCATCAACAACTGGACGCGGAATATCGGTCTGCTGGCGGCAACTTTCCTTACGCTGGACGACTTGGCCCCCGACCGTATTATTTGCGGCATTGGAGCCTGGTGGGACCCGCTGGCGGCTAACGTCGGTATTCAGCGCCGCAAACCGCTGCTGGCTATGCGCGAAACTATCGAGGTGATGCGTCGCCTGCTGGCGCTGGAACACGTAACGTTTGAGGGCGAGTTTCATCAAGTGCAAGGCATTGAACTGGACGTGGTACACGGTCGTCGCGAACCGCGCAACGTTGAGATGATGATTGGCGCAACCGGCCACAAAATGATGGAGCTAACCGGCCAAATTGCCGACGGCGCGGTGCTAAATTACTGCGTCCCCCCTGAATACAACGATCAGGCCCTGGCCCGCCTCAAAGCCGGAGCCGACCAAGCCGGCCGCGCCTTAGATGAAATCGACCGGCCCCAACTGGTGGTCTGCTCCGTGCATGAAGACCAGGCGCAAGCCCTGGATGGAGCGCGGGCGTTACTGACCCAATATTTGGCCCAGCAACCACACATTGCCAAAGCCAGCGGCGTCAGCGACGACGTGGTCAAGAAAATCCAGAATATTCTGGGCTGGCCGGCCACCAAAGAGAAAATTAAAGAAGCTATGCCCCTGGTGCCCGATGACCTGGTACGGCGCATCACCGCCAGCGGCACGCCTGACGAGGTGAAAGCCAAAGTACGCGAGTATGTTGCGCGGGGCTGCACCTGCCCCATTCTCTATCCGCTGGGCGACCCGTATCTCATGATTGAAGTTTTTGCCGACGGCTACAGTGAGTAAAACAGCCAATCCGCTCTTTAAAAACAGCCTGGTTTTAATTAAAGGCGCGGGCGACCTAGCCAGCGGAGTAGCCTATCGCTTAAAGCGCAGCGGCTTTCCCCTGATTATGACCGAACTGCCCGCCCCGCTGCTGATACGCCGGGCCGTTGCCTTTGGCGAGGCCGTTTACAGCGGCGAGACTACTGTTGAAGGCATCACAGCCCGGCGGGTTGATACGCCGGAAGAGGCCCGTCAGCTGGCCGGTAGCGCCATCATCCCCGTTTTGGTCGACCCGGCTGCCGTTGCCGTCGCTCAGGTCAAGCCGCAAGTTGTCGTTGATGCGATAATGGCCAAAGTCAACACCGGCACCGGCATTAACGATGCGCCGTTGGTGGTGGCGCTGGGACCCGGTTTTACCGCCGGACAAGACTGCCACGCTATCATCGAAACCAAGCGGGGTCATTCGCTGGGGCGGGTTGTTTATAAAGGACAGGCTGAACCCAACACCAAAACTCCCGGCGTCGTTAAGGGGCACACCGCCGGCCGGGTTCTGCGCGCCCCAGCCAACGGACACGTAACAGGCGTGGCTAAGATAGGCGATTATTTGGAACAAGGGCAACTTGTCGCCACCATAAATTCTCACAAAATTCAGGCCCCTTTTGCCTGGGCGCTGCGCGGACTCATCCACCCCAGCGTGCCGGTCACTACCGGCTTCAAAATTGGCGACCTCGATCCACGCGGCAATGTTGACCACTGCTTTACCATCAGCGACAAAGCCCTGGCTATCGGCGGGGGGGTGTTGGAGGCCATTTTGGCCGGTAATCTTGCCGGGCCATAATTTGTAAAACAGGGAGTAGGAAGTAGGGAGTAGGGAATGAAGATTTCCCCCCTACTTCTTACTCCCTACTCCCTACTTCCGTACTTTTTAGGAACACATAGATGAAACTCTCCCGCGCCTTACGCATAACCCCCGGAGATGTTGTAGCCTTTGTGGGCGGCGGGGGTAAAACCACGGCTATGTTTCGGCTGGCAGATGAGCTGGCTAACGCCTCGCCCAACAAGATGCGGGTGTTGATTACAACCAGTACCCGCATCTTTATTACCCAAATCAATCTCGCTCCGGCCTACGTCAGCTTTAATCCAGAGCGACAAACCGCCGCCGATATTTTGCCCCACCTGGATGCCGCCCTGTACAAACATCATCAAGTCCTGCTCATTGGCCCACTCGACCCCGCCAGCGGCAAGGCCTTTGGTATTCCCCCGGAAATTATCGACACGCTGGCGGCTAGTGGACACTTTGACATCATCCTCAACGAAGCCGACGGCTCGCGTATGCGCCCCTTTAAAGCCCCGGCTGACCATGAGCCGGTCATTCCCTCCAGCACCACGCTGGCAGTTCCGGTAGTGGGCCTGGATGCGCTGGGCCAACCTCTGCATAACGACGCCATTCATCGGGCCGGGCGAGTCAGCCAACTGAGCGGCACTCCGCTTAACCAGCCGGTTACTGCCGATACTGTGGCCGCGGTTCTTTGTCACCCGGCAGGCGGGCTTAAAAATGTGCCGCCTCAAACACGAGTCGTCCCCTTGCTAAACAAAGCGGAAAGTCCAAATTTACTGGCTGAGGCCAGAGAAATTGCAACCAAATTACTGGCCTGTCATCAAATCGAGGCCGTTATCATTGGAGAAATGGAAACGGCAGCAAGGCCGGTCATAGAAGTACACAGCCGGACGGCGGCAATAATACTGGCTGCGGGCGGTTCAAGCCGGTTTGGGTCGCCCAAACAACTGGCCCGATGGGGAGACAAAACCTTTATTGAACAAGCGGTCGACACGGCCCTTGCCTCACAAGCGGGGCCGGTCATTGTTGTTTTGGGCGCGGAGATTGAACAGAGTCGCGCAGCGCTTGCCAACCGGCCAATCCAGGTCGTCATTAACCCGGATTGGGCCGAGGGGCAGAGCGCCTCGATGAAAGCCGGTTTGGCCGCGCTGCCGGCAGGTATTAGCAGCGCTGTTTTTTTGCTGGTTGACCAGCCCGGCGTGACGCCGGAGATTATTAACGCGCTCATAGCCCGTCACCGGCAAACGCCGGCCCCTATTGTTTGGCCGGAGTTTGAGGGCAAGCGGGGCAATCCTGTTCTCTTTGACCGCGCCCTCTTCCCTGAATTGATGCAAATTACCGGCGATACCGGCGGGCGGCCAGTATTACTGGCTTACCAAAATCAAGCCGAGCGCGTCGCGGTTGAGAACCAGGCGGTGACGCTGGATTATGACCGGCCGGAGGATTTGACAAGGCCAGAGTATACATAAGCTACTTGACACTATTTCATGATACTGATATAGTTTTTTAAAGTAACTGTTTTTTCAACGTGAAATGATTCGGTAATCGTTTAGAGCATTTTGTTCAACCGGACGAAAGACGATGGACGAACGGCAAAAACCCTGCGCTACCCTTTCATTCGTCTGCCGTCGTTCGTCCTTCTTTACGGCTACATTGAATTATCGAATCCTCTCAAGGCAAATTTGGTTGCGGTCAAGCCACACTACGGATAAAATTGTAATATGTCAACATCAGCAGCGGCAGCAAACCTGGTCGGACAAACGTTAGGGGGGTATAAGCTGGTTGAGTCGGCAGGCTCAGGGGCTATGGCTACCGTCTATAAGGCTTACCAGCCCAACCTGGAACGCTGGGTTGCCGTTAAGGTATTACACTACAAAGAAAAAAGCGCGCTTATTCGTTTTCAACGCGAAGCAAAGGCCATTGCGCTATTGCGCCATCGGAATATTTTGATTGTGTATTAATACGGCGAAGAGGGAGATTGGCCTTATATTGTAATGGAGTACGTGCAAGGCGGCGCGTTAAGCGATTATATAGCCAACCAGTCAACGGATTGGGCTGCCGCAATCAATCTCATCATCCCCGTTGCCGAAGCGCTGGCTTACGCGCACGGGCAAGGGGTTATTCATCGTGATGTTAAACCGTCTAATATTTTACTGCCTCAACAGGATTGGCCGCTGCTGGCCGATTTTGGATTGGTAAAATTACCCAGCGCGGAAAAGGCCGTCACCCGTAGCGGCACATCGATGGGAACCCCGGCTTACGTAGCCCCGGAACAAGCGCGCGGCGCAGTTATTGACCATCGCGCAGATATGTACTCGCTGGGCGTGATTTTGTTTGAGATGCTAACCGGACGCTTGCCTTTTAACTACTCAAACCCCAATAAAGTGCTGCTGGCTCACATCTCCGAGCCAATTCCGTTTCCGCGCCACTTTAACCCGGAATGTCCGACCTCCCTTGAGCAAATTATTGTCACGATGATGCAAAAATCTCCTGATGACCGCTATAAGGATATTGGAGAGGTTATTGTGGCTTTACGGGGTGTTATGGCTTCGTCTCAGGAAAGACCTGCGTTTCATACCCCGGCACAGCCGGCTCCCGAAGCGCGGGAAAGATTGCAAACCGTTGAGTTTGTACACGACCCAAAGCAGAGCAGTCCTCAACCGCCACAACCCTTGTCGCCGCCTCCGCCGGCCGGTACCGCCCCCCTGCCCCCCACCCCGCTTTCGCCGTCTTCTGTTGAACCGCAGCTTGAGGCCCAGATTTTGCTTACAGACAAAAACGCTACCCTGCAAGTTCCTGACCAGGATAGCGCTATTATTGGTCGAACCCATCGCGATACCTTTGCCGACCTTGATCTTGGCCCTTATGGGGCCGCCAAGCTGGGGATTTCTCGTCATCACGCCCGCTTGACCAGGCAAGATAACCAGTGGCTGCTTGAGGATTTAGGCAGCCTAAACGGCACGTTTGTCAATGATGTTCAGGTTAAATCGGGCAGCCCGGTTCTCCTCAATAACGGCGATGTGATCCGCTGTAGCCACATGTCTTTTGTTTTTTTAGTTTCTCCCCGAGCAAAGTAGCAAGGTTACAGGGTAGCAAAGTAGCAAAGTAGCAAGGTTGCAGGGTAGCAAAGTAGCAACTCTGCAACCTTGCAACCTTGCAACCCTGTTCTACAAAATTTAGTCAAATCAAAGATATGTCCGTTGGTGAAATCACTCATCCTCTTTCTGACCGATACGCCATCTATAGGTTTGCACCGTCCACGTTTTTTGCCCCTCCGCGCCAATGGCTCCCGTGTCTTTAAATGTGACCGTGTAGTTGTAGTCGCCGGGTTGTTTTTCTATGGCCTTGCTGTCATCGGCGGCTATTTCCAGGATTTCGCCTTCGATATCCAAAATGATATCCTGCCCGGTTTGGTTAAAGATAGTCACCAGGGCCAAACCTTCCGGCGTTGGCGTAGGCGAGGGAACAGGCGTAGCCGTTGGCGTGGCCGAAGGAGCCGGGGTAGCCGTTGGCAGGGGCGGACGCCCGCTTTGCGTACTCTCTGCCACTTGAACAACTATTTTGTCATCCTCTACTTGCAATGAAGAAAAATCAAACGGCGATTGTTGAAAAGCCTCGTCAATGCCGCCGTTAATGCCCTGCGAGAGATTATCGCCAATTATGGATAAAGGAATATCATTAACGTCCGTCAAGCTGAAACGAGGCTTGCCGTCTTGCAGTTGAAGCGTTACCGGGATATTAAATTTTAAACCACTCCAACTACCGTTGATGTCAACCTTATCGGGCGAGCGTATATCTAAATCCAGATCGTCAAGATACGCGCCGGCCAACTGTTGAGCGTTTTGGTTGAGAGCTTTCTCGCTAAGGGTATTTTGACTATCCGGGTCAAGCGCGTAAAAATCCCAATCGACACTGCCTATTGATTGTTGGACAAATGACTTGGCAACGTAGGAGCCGCCAACAACAATAAGCGCAACCGTAGCCACGGCAATTAAGCCAATAACAACAGCGCCAACCACCAATCTCCTACCGGCCTTGCTCAATCGCCTGAGAGCAAGGTTGGGCATAATCAACTTGAGAAACTTCTCCAGGCCATCTTTCTGATTTTTTCCTCTTTTTACGGCCTGTTCGGCAGCATCCGCCAAATCATTGCGATTAACCATGCGGAACCACCGCTGAAAATCGCCGCGATAGAGATACTCCTTCGCCTCTGAGCGATATCGCTCGCACAAGTCAACCAAATCTCGAACCGTTTTGGCCGACTCGCCGCTTTTGAAGGTGTACAGCGCCGCCGCCTGCGCGCCCGAAATAAGCGCCTCAAGCTCTTGCTTAAATTGAAGCGCAGTTAACCGTTGCTCCGGCTCCGGGGCTGTAGCTCTGACAATCACTTCTTCCAGCGCTCTGGGTAAACCCTTGTCAACCTTGCGAACAGGCTCAAATTGCCCGTGCAACGCTTTGAGTTTGGTAACGTTAAACTTGCCCCCATAAGCCTGAGCCGGACTGGATCCGGTCACTAAATGGTGTAAAGTTGCGCCCAGAGCATAAATATCAGAGGCGGGGACGGCTTTACCCACCCACTGCTCAAGCGGGGTATAGCCCAGGCTGCCGGCAGCCATGCTGGCCTCCGCTCCCCCGGCGCCTTCAACCAGGTCTGCTTTGGCCAGTCCAAAATCTAACAGCCAGACCCGGTTATCGTTACCCAGCAAAATATTGGGCGGTTTAATGTCGCGGTGCATAATCGGTTCGCTACCGTGGCTGTGCATGTAGTCAAGGGCATCGCACATATCAATAACGTAGCGCACGGCCTCGCGCCAGGGAATTGAGCCTTGACTCTGGTCAACAACGTCTTTTAAACTTAGACCCTCGATAAACTTCATCACCAAATAGTTGCCGCTGGCGTCGGTAAAGTAGTCGTAAATTTCGGGGATGTTTGGGTGACCGGGATCGTTAAGCTGGACCAATAGTTTGGCCTCTCGCTCAAAATTGGCCCGGTAAAGGGCTAACTGCTCGGCTGATATCCCTTTGGGGGTAAGCATCTGTTTAACCACACAACGCCGCTGTAGCTTAATATCCTCAGCCAGGTAAGCTGCGCCAAAGCCGCCCTGGCCCAAAATCTTAGCCAGTTGGTAACGGTTTTGCAGTATCTTGCCTTTGGTTGTATCGGTCATAGTGGCGGTTGGGTCCTGGTCAGTTTTGGTTTTGCCGGGTTCGGGGCTGACTTTAGTCGGCTTTTCGACTTCTGGCCGAGCGGGTTTGGATGAGACTACGGTCGGGTCTGGGCCGCTATCCGTTAAATCAGGCGAGGAGGCTATCGTCGCTTCCTGAGCCGGCGGCGTCGCCATAGTTTCAGGCAAAACGGTATCTTCAACATCAAGCGAGGAAACTACGGTGGGCGTTTCACCCGACGGTGTTACAATGGTATCGGGCAAAGCGGCTTTATCGGCCTCTTGTGGTTGGTATGCGGGCATTAATTTGGTTTGCTCGTCATCGGTCAGCGGAAGGTCTGACCCGGCTACTGTTTGGTCATCGCCTTTACCGCTGTAGCGAGGCATTTTTAATGTTCCGCTATCATCGTTGCTATCGTCCTGGCTCCGGTCATTTGCCGGCGGCGATTTGGGTTTATCACTCTCTGATGACATCTTTATTCTCCCTGTTTTTCCATAACTATGAACACTCCCTTTATCTTATCACAGAAATTATCTGGTTCAAAACCTATTTGCCGGTTAGAGGGTTATTTACAATTGTTAATTGCTCATTGTTAATTGCTCATTGGCCCACAGGGGTATTAAAAGGTGATTGCTTAAATCTGTGAGCTTTGTTACACTTTGAGAAGCGAGGATATAAACTACATATGGATATGCAAGAGATTTTAAGCAAGGTAATCACCAGC
>JAJRVO010000089.1 GCA_024277275.1 Chloroflexota bacterium | reverse complement strand
TTCATCGCACAAAATCTCAATCTCGACAAAGCTCCCCAGATGTTCTACTTCATTTAACTCAACATTGGCCCGGCCCACCCGGTACACCCGCGATTTTTTGAGCTTGACCACAAACGGCTCAAAGCCAAAGCGGACGGCAAATTGAAAAAATGCATGGGCGTCGTCAACATCAAATTCCGTTTCCCGGTTAACCTCTATGCCGCCGCTCAACGCGCGTTGCTTAAAATTTACGGTCTTATGCCCTGCCTCTCGACGCAGGCGGTAGCGGTCAACGGGCAGAATGTCGGTATCGCCGCGCCGTCTAAAGTAGATGTCTTCTTTAAAGGTTTCTTTGTCAAAATCGCCCAATTGCGCGGCTTTTGCTTCTATTTCTACCGGATTGTGCAAACGGGCTTTAAGTTCAACTTCAAAAGTCATTGGGCCTCGGGGAATATCTTGGATTCTAAATTGTGCTACTTTTGCTCTCTATCCGACTCAAGATACTTTTCCAACGCAGCTACCAATGGTGGCAAACTACGTTGGATAGTATCCCAAACTATCAATAAATCCACACTCTGATACTGATGAATCATTACATTACGCATACCAACCATCCCCTTCCAATCCAGTTGAGGAAGCGCCGCGCGAGTCTGGGTCGTAATTCGGCCGGCCGCCTCACCGATAATTTCAATACGCCGAATGACAGCATCTTGACACTGAATATCGTCAAAGAATTCTTTAGTTGTCTTATCATCAACATAACTGACAGCCAGTTTTGCCGCATCCAAAATATCTACCAAATACTGAGTGTCATTCAACATAAATAACCTCTGCCGATGATAAAATGGCTTGACGGCGGCCAATATTTCGGCTAAATTCTAACCCTCGCCGGCTAACCAAATCAATTTCACGTCCAAAGATTTTCTCTAACTCCTCACGCATGTAGACCATATCAAACAGAGTCCAGTGTGCATCCGGCGCAAAACTCACCAACACATCCACATCACTAGCTGGATGAAAATCAGTCCGTAACACCGACCCAAATAGCGCCAATTCGGCAATTTGCCAGCGGCGACAAAACTCGACAATTTCGGTATGAGGAACGTTAATGTTTACATGAACTGCCTGTGCAGTGTCCTCCATAAATAACCCCGCAAAAAGAAGTCTTGCGTATCGTTTGACAGGAATGAAAATAGTATAAAGAAATTCAAGCGGCTTGTCAATCAAATTTCAAAGCATCCAGCGAATTGAATTCAGCCGAGAGCGGCGACTGTGGTAAAATAGGCGGCAAAACACAAGGCAATACTCACCTATCTTCGCTCTCAAATCCCGGTTTGGGAGTAAGCTAAGTAATGAGAATTAAATAACTGTCCCTCAACGTTGTAATTGGTAAATGGTAATTGGTTATTAAGCCAATCCCTAATTACTAATTACCATTTACTGCGCTCTGAAATGAGACAGTTATTTAATCCCGATTCCTAAAATTGCCGCTTCAAGGGTAGAGGCTTTATGAAACTCGCATCCATTATAAACTCAATCATTCAGCAGCTTTCACGGTTCCAGGACTACTGGCTACCTGCGATAGTTAGCCTGGCTGTTTTAAGCGCAATTTTGTTGCCTCTCAATTTGCTAACCACGCAACGCCTTCACCACGATGAGGCCCTCTATGCTACTTGGGCTTTAAAAATTGTCTCCGGCGATGACCCCTGGTTAACCGACACCCCCATCGACAAACCGCCTCTGTTTCTCTACGTCGTAGCCGGAACGCTTCGCTTGCTTGGCCCCACGGAAAGCGCCACGCGAGCGCCCTCGCTGTTAGCCACAGCCCTGACGGTGTTCCTTACCTTTTGCCTGGGACGCAAACTATACGGCAACGGCGTAGGCGTGTTGGCGGCCTGGCTGGTTGCCCTCTCCCCCTTTACACTCCTCTTTGCCCCCACTGCCTTTACCGACCCTATGCTGGTAGCCCTGGTACTGGCCGGTTGTGTAGCCGCCGTCCACAACCAAGCCGGTTGGGCCGGTGTTTGTTTGGGCCTGGCTATCGCTACCAAACAGCAAGGTATCTTCTTTGTTCCGCTACCAATGGCGTTATTAATGTTAAATACCAAAGTATCAGGTATCAGCGTAACAGAAAGTAAGTCGCCAAACAAATCTAAAATCCAAAACCTAAAATCCAAAATCAAATCTCTCCTCCTCACCCTTATCCCCTTTCTGGTCTGGGATTTTACCCGCAGTCAACCCTCCAGTTTTTTTGAGCAAAGCGCCCGTAACTACGGCGGTCTAACCATCGATGTCGCCGGTTTTGGTGAGCGATGGGCGGGCTTTATCGACTTGCTCTACTACGGGACAGCCTCGCCAACGCTAAATACCATCTTTGTGGCTGGGTGTTGCCTGCTGTTGATTTACGGCGTATGGCAAATGGCGGTTGGAGATTGGAGGTTGAGGATTGCCAAGATTGAGCAAGAAGAAAGACAACTGTCCAACGCTCCCGCCAACACAGCCCAAACCGATTGGCTGCTCTTTCTCTTTGTTCTCGTTTTTCTGATGCTTCACTCGGCTCTTTCCTTTCAAGTGTGGGACCGTTATCTATTGGGGTTGATTCCATTTTTGGCTTTGCTGCTGGCGCGAGTGTTGCTCTTGCCCTGGTCAATCCTTAAAAATCATTGGGGCAATCTCCACACTACAACAACCCCCTGGCCCGGTTTAATTAATGGGCTTGGCACAGTCTTGCTGCTGGCATTCACGTTGACCGTCCCCATTCAGGATGCCGTCAACGCTCGCTACCCTTTGGGCAGCAACAGCCGCGCTCTGGACGGCATTGAGCAGATTACGGCCTATTTGCAGGGACACGCCGGCGCAAACAACACGCTTTATCATCATTGGCTGGGGACGCACTGGCGATTCTATCTGTGGGACTATCCGTATGATTTGCAGTATTGGGATTCTCCCGAAGAGTTGGTCGTTAAAGCGCAACCTGGACAATTGATTGCTCACCCCGCCTGGCGCTCCGACACCGAATTGCGGTTGTCTCTCTTTAAAGCCGGGCTAACCTTTCACGAGTTAACCCGAGCCTACACACCCGGAGGCTCTCCATCCATCATCCTGTATCAAATTGAAGCTGTTCCTTAGCATCCACTTTGCTCATTTATCATTTCTCATTGATAATTAGCCCTATGAATCAACACAAACTCCGTAAATTATCGGCGCCGATTCTGCTCATTATCCTGACCTTACTCTTCTTTTGGAAAATCCTGCTCACCAACCTGATTCTCAGCGGCGTTGACATTTTTCTCTACTTTTACCCTTACAAAGCCTACGCCGCCGAGGCGCTGCGTCAGGGGCGCTTGCCCTTGTGGAATCCCCATCTGTTTATGGGCGCTCCCCTGCTGGCTAATAGTCAAGTCGGCCTTTTTTATCCCCCAAACTGGCTCTTTATCTGGCTCGACGCGCCCAAACAGGCAGCCTGGTCCATTGGGCTGCACATCGCTTTGGCCGGGGGGTTGATGCTGGCCTTTGCCCGCCACTCGCTGCGGCTAGAGCGCCCTGCCGCGCTGGTTGCGGCCATTTTGTTTGCTCTTGGCGGCTACCTGGGCGCCCAGGTAGAACACATCAATCAGCTTCAAGCTGCGGCCTGGCTGCCGCTTTTATTTCTGCTGTATGACCTCGGTCTTAAGCGCCAACAACGCCGGCGTTGGGTTTTGCTCCTGGCTTTAACCATCACCCTAACCCTGTTAGCCGGTCACGTTCAAACCGTCTTTATCTCCCTCTTTGGCTTGGGCCTGTACGCCCTGTGGCAAGCAGTTTTAGAAACCTGTTATCCTCAACTTGCCGGCAACAACATCCAACTGAATACCAAAATCTTTAAACTCATCGCTCACCGCTCATCATTAATCATTCAAACCATACTCCGTTCCCTCTGGCCCCTGGCATTTGCCTCCGTTTTAGCCGTCGCTCTGGCTGCCATCCAACTTCTGCCCACCGCCGAGCTATCCGGCCTCTCCATTCGCAGCGGCGGCTTAACGTTTCAAGAAGTTGTTTCATTTAGCCTGCGCCCCTCAACGCTGCACTACAGCCTGCTGCCCCCCATTAATGTAGATTTAACCCAAATTATGGGCCAGGCCTTTAGCGAGTGGGTGGCCTACCTGGGCGTGAGCGGGTTAACGCTGGCTCTACTGGGCGCTCT
>JAJRVO010000821.1 GCA_024277275.1 Chloroflexota bacterium | reverse complement strand
TCATTACCTGACACTTTTCACTACAAGGGGGAAAATGGGACACAGATTACGCAGATTACACAGATTTTTATGATTTTATTGAAAATAATCTGTGTTTATCTGTGAAAATCTGTGTCCTATTAAAAAATGTCGGGTAGTGAGTTAGCCTGTCGCGGACAAAGCGCAGGTTGTCATCTTGGTGACTCATCTCGCCAAAAAATATACTGGATACAACCCTGTCAACAGCAGCCTCAGACCAGCCATTTCCATTTCTCTGGGTAGCAATTTCGTGGCACAGGCGCTGAGTCAGATAAGGATGCCCATTGGTCCGGTTTAGCACCCGCGTTAAAACCGGCATAGCCCGCAAACGCTGCAAGCCCAATCCCTGAGCCAGACTCCTGGCCTCCTTAAACGTAAAATCGGTCAGGTCGACTCTCTGCCCGATGTTGAAAGGGGTACGCACGGGGTCCATAATCAAATCGCTGGGGGTAGCCACCCCAATTAAAACAAAGGAGAGGCGTCCAAATTCTGGCGTATCGGCCCGGGCATTATAAAGAGAACGAATAGCCGCAAAAAAGTCGTCGCTGAAATCGAGTTTGAGGGTGGTGTCAATTTCATCGACAAAAATCACGACGTGCTGGTTAACCTCGTTTAGCAAGATTCGCTCAAAAAACAGGGTCAAACGCCGGGTAACGTCCAGGTGGTCGTGTTCTTCCCACCATTCATCTACGTTGGTTTCCAGATCGAGCCTGTCTTCTATGAAGGTTAAAAGCTGACGTACCATGTTTCAACCGTTGCTTTTGCCGTGCCAATCTTGGTCAGGTCGATGATAACGGGAATAATCCCTTCCTCTTCCAGCGTTTTGGCGGTGCGGACCATCAGGCTGGATTTACCCGTCTGGCGCGAGGTCAAAACGTAGGCAAAAACACCCTTTCGACACAGGTCTAATAGTTCGTGATCGGCCCGGCGGTAAATGTAGGTTTTGTCCTCGGTGGGCGCAACGGTGCCGCCGACGGTGTAGATGCTTTGGTCAGCCACTCAACCGTCTCCTAAAATAATCATCGTACAGTTGGCAGCGAAACGACACCTGCCCTTTATCACGTTTTACCAGCCCGATGGTTCGTAGACGAAAGAAGGATTGCTCATTTTCACAGACGGCGGAGTCGACAATCTGGCGCAAGCCTTCCATTAAATCCTCCTGCTTATTTATCCGCAGCCACAAATGCAGTAAATGCTCGTCAAAGGGGTCTCCGCCTTCGGTAATGTGGTTAAGGAGGTCGGCAATAGTGAGACGCCGGCTGACGACATGATGAAAGGCCAGGTGCAGCAAGTAAGGGTTTCCGCCCAGCCAGGTCATTAAAGGCTCCATTTGGTCCGGCGTCAACTCCAGGTTGTAGCGACTACTCAACAAGGCTACCTGGTCCGAGGCAAAGTCTTTTAACTCTATCTTTTCCCCAACGTTAAAGGGGGATTGGTTCAAATCCTTTATAAACAAAGAAGGTTCGGTTGACGTAACCAGGAGCAGATCAAGCTGTTTCCAGATAGGGCTGGTTGGGTCTGAGCGACTGTTATGCCAGCTACGCAGCATAGCAAAGAAATCGGTGTGGAATTTGGTATCGAAAATAATATCGACTTCGTCCATAGCCAATACCAGGGAGGTTCCGAGTTCTTTTAAGATGTAGCGGGACAGATAGCGCGTGCAGTTGTGAATTCCCGTTGAAAATTTTCGCCAATATTTATCCAGCCGAGGGTCCAGGTCCAGCTCTTCGCTGAGCAACGTGCAGAACTGGCGTAAAAAAATTTCTGAATTGGACAATGAATTTTCATCGAACAGGAGCGAGAAGTTGAGAAAGGCCACGCGTTTACCGGCCTGGTTGGCCTCGGCAATGGTGCGCATCAGCAAAGAACTTTTGCCCATCTGCCGGGGCGCTGTAATGGTAATGGTCACGCCGTTTTGGCGGGCAATCACCTCCTGGGCCACCCGGTCGCTGGCGCGGCCAATGTAAAAGCTGGATTGAGGGTCCATCACCCCTCTTTGAAGTTGAGGCAGGGGGGCTGGAGGCGAGGATGGAGTAGGGGTTGTCGGTGGGGACGGAGGCGCCGGGGTTACAAATTGCGTGTCGACAATACCCTCGTTACCTTCCCTGGATATAGATGCGGCCGGCACAGACGCGGTAGCGTCATCGCCTATGCCGGATACCGCTTGTTCCAAATCCTCAAAAAAACGGCGACGCATAGTGTCGTGTTGAACAGGGTGTTGTTTGCCGGACGTTAGATAAGTGTTCAACGGCTGCTGGACTGCTTCCTCATAATTCAGGCGCACGCCGGTAATAATTGGCCGGCCCTGCCGGTGTTTGCCCAGATAGTGAGCAAACTTTATCTCGTCCATCACCACCCGACTCTGCACGGAGTCGGCTGAAAGCAGCGCAATGAAAAAATCGGCGCGGGACAGCTCGGCCTTGATGCGTTTGGCCCAGGTTCTGCCCTCCGGTATGTCTTGATTGTCAATGAAGACATCGTATCCCTTTTGGTGTAGGGATTGGGACAGTTTTTGCGCAGACGACTTATCGTCTTGAGCGTTCCGGGCGTAGCTAATAAAGATAGTTGGGGCCGGGTTTGTCAGCGCTTTTTTCAGGGCCTTGGCCAGCTCGTTTACCGTCTGGTAGCGATTATCCACATCTCGGCTCAATGCTTTGAGAATGACGTGCTCTACAGCCAGCGGCAGGTCGGGATTGATTTCTGTGGGCAAGGGGAGGGGTTCATTATTGAGATGTTTCATGATAATGGCCAGAGGCGTATCGGCCTCATAGGGGACGCGCCCCGTAACCATCTCGTAAAGGACTACCCCCAGAGAGTAGATATCGCTGCGCTCGTCGCCCCGTTGGCCCTGGGCCTGCTCCGGCGACAAATAGGCCGGCGTGCCCATAACGGTTCCGGTCATGGTGTGTCCGGCAGAGCCTACAATCCGGGCAATGCCAAAATCGGTTAGAATCACCTCGCCGTCAGTGGTCAACATAATATTACTTGGTTTCAAATCGCGGTGAACCACACCTTTGGCATGGGCATAAGCAACAGCCGAGGTTAAAGCGCCAAAGATACGGATTGTTTCCTCCAGATTAAAAATCTGGCCTTTGGCCCGGCTCTCTTTTAGCTTAATTGACAAGCTGTGCCCCTCAACAAACTCCATGACCATGTAATATTCGCCCTGTTCAACCCCAAAGGCGTGGATTTGGATAATATTTGGGTGACGCAAATTGGCGACTGCTTTGGCCTCGCTTCTAAAGCGTTTGATGAAGTCCGGGTTGTTGGTTAAATGGCTGTGCATCACTTTAATGGCGACGTAACGGGCCAAACTGGGGTCGTCGGCCTTGTAAACGGTAGCCATCCCGCCCTGGCCCACTCTGGTAATTAGCCGGTACTTGCCAAATGATTTGTTGAACAGTTCTTCCTGTTCAATGATACTTGCCACCTCGTGAGCAATGGCAACCAGTTCTTCATCGGCATAGAGACCGCCGTCTCGCCAAACGGGTTTGCCGCTTTGGGGTCTGATATTCATGCCGGCTAACCAGTCAACCAATTGCCAGGCGCAGGGCTTGGCAATTACCGGAAAAACCGTTAGGCCATCGCGTTTGCAGCGTTCAAGAATGGCCGGCGTCTGTTGGCTTGCGATGAATCTTGACACCAAAAAATTGGGGCTGACAAGCAAAATGGCGACCCTGGCTTGAGAAATAGCCTGATCAAGGTCCGCTTCCCAATCGGTCCCCACGCCAACCCGGTCATCGCTCCACACATCGGTAGTTTCCCGCGATATGCGCAGATGGGATAACAGTTCGTCTTTTTCTTGTTTGTCTTTGTGGCTATAGCTGATAAAAACAGTTGGTCCGGTCATAAATTTTCTCTAAAGGCCAACTTTTCTACGGTTGGTTTTTGGATGTGTGGTGTTGTATTGATAACGTGTAAATAAAAAATAAAAAACGCCCCTGCGTGGCCTGTTTTTTAGAACAGACAGGAGGCGTTAAAACGCATAAACCCGATAGTACAAAACCTACGGCGCAGGCTAAAGATGTTGGCTCATGTAGGAGAATAGGTGAAATGGGGTACCATCAAGGTTCGCAAGAAATCGCTCGTGACCCGCTTGAGGTTGTGCGCCCACTCAAACATTGCCACATACTGACCCAAATAATCTTTATGAACACCACGGAAG
>JAJRVO010000820.1 GCA_024277275.1 Chloroflexota bacterium | reverse complement strand
TTGTCGGCTTCCGGCCCCTTACCAGCAATGACAATGCGGGCCGAGGGACACCCATTTAAGATACGGGGCGTTGCCTCTACCAGCCGGTGAACCCCTTTCTCATACACCAGCCGGGAAACGGTAAAAACAATTCGCTCGTGAGGGGCGGCGTATTTAGCCCTAAAGGCGCCTAAATCTTCATGGCGATAGTTGTGCAAACCGGAAATATCCACGCCGTTAGGGACAATATCCAGTTTGGGGGCTGCCACCTGAAAAAAAGATTGTAGCTCGTTAAACATATGCCGGCTACAAACAATAACCCGATCCGCGTCATGAATTAGTTCACATTCAGATTTATCAATGGTCCATTGCAGGTGGTTGCTGAGATGACCTCGCACTCGACCGCGCTCGGTGGCATGGATAGTGGCAAGCAAGGGGTAATTTTTGGTTCTTTTCAAAGCCGTTCCGCTAAAGCCGGTTAGCCAATCATGGGCATGAATAAGCTCCCAGGGACCATAGCGCTCACTGGCCTGATTTACGTAGACTTCAATGTACTGGTTGACCTCAATCACCCGGCTGTAAATATCGGCAGAGTTGTTTTGAGGGGCAAAGACGCGATGCACAACCACGCCATTTTCTACATCAACCGCTGCCATTTGAGCTAATCTTGGCGTAGTAGGGTCGGCAGGTTCCGGATTATTTTCAACGTCGCTATGAAGCTGAACCGTTGCCGGTTCAAATATTGGGGTGACAATATGAAGCTCCACTCCCTGTTCAGCCAAAGCCGGAACCAGCTCTGCTACATGCCGTCCCAATCCTCCCTCAATATGGGGCGGATACTCCCAAGAAATCATTAAAACCCGCATATCGCCTCTGCTATTAAGGAGCAATTTTTATACCCGGATACCTCATCTCTGAAATTTGATAAACCCAAACCGGGGCGTCAAGTCGCCGACCGTAAGTGTCAAAAGCAATTTGTCCCGTAATGCCCTGCCGCTGAATGCCGACGATGATTGCGCTAATTTCAGCCCGGCTGGGTGGATTATTGAACCATTTACTACTTATAATCATAGCCTGTTCAATGGAATCAAGCAAAACATTGGTCGCATCATAAGCTAACGCTGCCCGAGGGCCTGGGGGCAATCCGGCCATAGTCTGGTAAGCTTCAATAAAAGCCTGGTCTGCCAGGGTATCAGGAGCGGCGGGGCCGGGTGAAACAAAAATAAGGCCGTTGGCGGCAGCCCCGGTCACCTGAATTAGCTGGCGATTACCCGTATCCACATGTCCAAAAACGGGGATGGAGATTTTTGATTTTTGCAAGGCCGACATGATATTGCCGGCCGTTACCGCATCTGTGGCTAACCGCACAGCCTGGGCATCATGGGGGATGGCCTCAATATCGACTTCTGCCAGCGTTTCCAGACGCTCAAATCCCATGTCCCGGCTGACAGTTTCCAGGCGGGCAACGGTTTCATCAAGGGTTGCCGCTACGCTAACCACGCCGTGAGCATTGTCATTAAGCGCAGAAGCGTCCACGCTCCACGGAATAGCCATCGCCAACCCGGCCTCCTGATAAACAGGCATTGCCGCCAGCGTAGCCTCCGATGAAAAATGTCCAACAACGCCTACAATATCCGGGTCGGCTACTAACGCCTGAGCCTGCCGGTAAGCCTCAGCCGGGTCGTTAAAATCATTGAGCGCGACCAGTTCCACCCGATAGCCGTTGATTCCCCGGCCCTGATTGCGCTCTTGCAAAGCCAACTTTACGGCAAACAACGCTTCATACCCGGTTGAGCGATAATAACCCTCAAAAGGGGCTATCAAGCCTATCTTCACCGTCGGCGGGGCGCTGCCGGACTTGATTTGAGTAGAAGCCAGCCACACTAGAGCCGCAAACAACAAAACAATCGCTGCTCGACCCGCAACCCCAACCCAACGATTTGTCATCGGTCCTTTATTCTTTATCATTGGTAAGTCACAAATCCATTTTTGGCCTGCATTCAACGCTTTTGGTATAATCGCTGTTTGGTTTTATTGAAGGATAAGGAGATATCCAAAATGAGTTCTGACCGTTTGAAACTTTTTACTATTGGCGCAATGATTTGTTTGATTACTTTAGCCTGCGCGCCCGGCTTTTTGGCTGAGGCCCTACCCACGCCAACGGCCACATCAACCAAAACCCCCAAACCTGCGGCTACAAACACACCCGACCCGGCTTCATTTACGCCCACACCCACGCCAACCCCAGTTCCCCCAACCGATACCCCAACCATTACGCCAATCCCCCCAACCGACACCCCCGAACCAACGCCTACCGAAGAACCCACCGCCACGCCCGTGCCGGAAGAGCCAACCCCAACCGATACCCCCATTCCCGAACCAACAGCCACACCCGTACCCGCCGAACCGACGCCCACCCCGGAACCTACCGAACCGCCTGCGCCGGAGGTGGCTTACAAAATTGTCCATTACAAAGTATTGGGCGACGGTGAAAACAATGGCGGAATTTTCAGTTCCGGCGGTCAACATCTTATCTTTTTGACCGTGCTTGACCAGAATGGCAATGGATTAGATGGAGCCGTTGTTAAAGATGAAAACGGCAGCAGCCTTGAGATTGTTACCGGCAGCAAAGGGCCGGGCAAAGCAGAAATCTCGATGGAGTGGGAACCCTTCAAGCTCTACGTAGCCGCCGACCCCGGCGGGCCAACCACCAGCGAGGTATCCAACCAAATGAATACCGCCTATCCCCACATCCCCGATGTTGTGGGTAAACTGGGACCGCCCGATAACCCGGCCAGCGTCTGCCCTACCATTGATTTTCAATGCGAACCGCCGTTTTACAGCGTCCACTTTTCTTACGAAATTACCTTTCAGAAACAAGGGCCGTAAACCAGGGCGTCAGGGCAACCGGAAGCAAGTGTTCAGTCCCAAAATAATAGAACGCTGATTTCGCAGATTCCACGCAGATTAACGCTTGTTTTAAAAACAGCGAAAATCTGTGCAATCAGCGTCATCTGCGTTCTATTCAGACAGGGGGCTAAACGGTTACTTAAGCTCAACTACCAGGAATGGGACCCAGAGCAACCCCCTGATAGTAATGCTGAATAATCTGGTCATAAGTATGGCCCTGGCCGGCAAACACACGCGCTCCATATTGGCAAAAACCTACGCCGTGTCCATGCTGCTCGGCCTTATCCGGGCAAGGCACGCCGCGCAGATAAGGTACCGGACCGCCTTGCCAAACATCCTCATTATTCCGGGTATGCCCGCCACACCGCGTCGAGAAAATGGCGTCGACTGTTTGTCCCTGATAAAGAGCCACAATACCGCCGGTTTGCCGGATGGCCTCGTCTGTCTGAGGATGAACTTTGGCCGGGTTGTAATGTTGACAATGGGGCGTAGTGCAAATATCGGCCAGAGGCGCGTGACGAGGATGTGTAGTGGTAAATTTAGCATAGCTACGAGCCGCAACAGCTTGAGCTTTTAGCGCCTCCGCCGGCCACTGGGGAGGCATCTCGCTGGGAACCACAGCCCGCAGGTACTCATCCAAGACCATCGTCTGGACCCGGCCATCCTCAAACATAACGCGAATTGTTTGTTCTTGACCGGCGGTAGCGGCCCCGGCTCTGGTCCAGCAAACGGCATCAAAACCAACTGCCACGGGAGCGCCCTGGCTAAGCTCGCCGGTAACGTTGCTCAAGCGGACATAACCCTGACCCGGCGCAAAGTTGTAGGTTCCCAGGTCGACCCACTGGTTGCGATTGCCCGCCTGGTTAACAGGGACTTCGGTCTGGCCGCCGGCATAGACAATTTGGTAGCGAGCATAAGTAGTAGTGGCATTTTGGTGTGGAATAAAAGCCCACACATGCCACTGTCCGGCCGCCGGCAACGCCGGTCGCCACTCGGCCCAATTTGTCTCCTGCTGAACCGAAGCGGGCGTCCAAAGCATATTGCCCCGAAAACCGCCCGCAGCGCTGAACCAGTTTTGAGCGCCGGCCCTTTTAAAAGCGCCCACGCCTGCCTGCGGCGCAGCCATCTGCGAGTCAATCACAAGTTGACCCGCTTGAGCAGTCGCGACAGCTTGGGCAGTCGCGACAGCTTGGGCAGTCGCGGCAGCTTGAGCAGTCGCGGCAGCTTGAGCAGTCGCGGCAGCTTGGGCAGTCGCGACAGCTTGGGCAGTCGCGGCAGCTTGAGCAGTCGCGGCAGCTTGGGCAGCCGGGGCAGCTTGAGCAGTCGCGGCAGCTTGAGCATATGCCTGAGCAAACACTTGCGGGCGGCGGGCCTCAATAAACTTCTTGGGATCGTGGTAATTGGCTATAACCGCGTTTCTATCCTTAACCATCGGCGACCAATTGCTAATAGGCAGCTTTTTTTTGCGGATTTCAAAGTGAAGGTGGGCAATGTAGCGGTCTTTATCTCCCTTGCCCATTGTGCCAATTTGCTGGCCGCGCGTTACTTTTTGCCCTACCTGGTTAACCATCATTTTGTCAAGGTGGGCATATTGCGACCAAACCCGGCTGCCATCGGGCAAGGCGTGTTCCAGCAAAACAATGTTGCCCCAAACCCGGTAGTGACCAAGCTCTACCACTTTGCCGCTAGATATAGCATAAATTGGATCGCCCAGGTCGCTATCGCCGCCGCCCCGACCATTCCAATCTTCGCCGGGATGCCAAAAACCAAGCGATTTGAAGTAGTCCGCGTCTACCAAAACCGTATCAATCTTGTATGTTTTAAAGACATCTACATTGTTGCCGCGCGGTCCCACCGGAAAATCAAAGCCGTCTGAAATCGGTACACCATCGGATGTTTCTTGAGCCATTGTGATCTCCTCTGAAAATAGTTTGGTAAGTTCGTTGAGTTTGTTGAGCTAGGCGGGTTGCTCACTCAACTCATTAAACTCACCAAACTCATTAAACCTTATTTTCATTCTCGGCGTTGAACCCCGGTTCGGTCCAACTCCTCTCTGTATGTACATCTGATACTCAACCCACTGTTAAAATTTTAACATAAGGTTGTGTTATGATCAACCGATTTCAAAATTTGGGTCACACCGCTTCGCCGCGACGAATAGCCAGCAGCTTTTTGGCCGTTTCTACGGCTACAGCCGCATCACGGCAATAAGCATCGGCCTCAATAGACTCGGCAAAGGCTTCGTTAAGCGGCGCGCCGCCCACCAATACAATGATTTCCTTGCGGATGCCTTCCTCTTTTAAGCGATCAATGATCACTTTCATATAGGGCATAGTGGTGGTCAGCAAGGCCGACATCCCCACAAAATCAGGCTTGTGCTCATTGATGGCTTCCATAAAGCTATCGGCATCCTGGTTAATCCCGATATTAATTACTTCAAAACCGGCCCCCTCCATCATCATCGCCACCAAATTTTTACCAATGTCGTGAATATCGCCTTTAACTGTGCCGATAACCAATTTGCCAGTAGATGGCGCGCCGGTTTCGGCCAGCAAGGGGCGAAGAATGGCCATACCCGCTTTCATGGCATTGGCCGCCGTCAGCACTTCGGGCACAAACAAAATGCCGTCCCTAAAATCAACGCCCACAATTTCCATACCGGCCACTAATCCCTGTGTAAGCACCTCATAAGGCGTCTTCCCCCGACCTAACGCCTCTTCCACACCTTCTACCACTTCATCCTTATACCCATCGTACAAATCATCGCCCATCTGTTCGTAAAGCTCTTCTAAAGACAATTCAGTCAAATCTAATTCTTCAGACACCTTGCGGTTCCTCCATAAATGATAGTTTCAAATGCCGCAAAACTCACCCAAAAATTGAATGACCGGCACTTGCGCATCAACTCTAGCCTTATGGCAGCAAAAAAATGTTTTGATCATCATCTGTTCAAGCGCCAGTCACCTGAGTTCTGACAATTTTTGCGGCAATGCAAATTTTAATTTCGACATTTTACAAGCGGGTCAGCATCATTGCAAACTTGTTACAAGCAAATTGTAATTTGGCCGATTTTTGTAAAGCTGATTGCTTTTAATTCTAGTGTTGTGTCAAGGCTAAAATGATAGGTAGTATAGCCCCTTGTGGGCGTTATTTCAGGCATAAAACAGGCGCAAGGCCCGATGCTACAACCTATCAAAATAGGCTTGACGCGACAATAGCAGTGTCAATTTAACTTGGAACCAAGCCTAAAATTCCTGGTTCTGACGTTTTCTGTGGTCACTGGCGAAAACCTCCCATAGAGGCCGAAATGAGGAGATTATGTAACCAATTGTCGTGGTAAACACGTCCATTGAGCTTATGAGCGGGGGATTGGTACTCCTTAGCCACTTTAGC
>JAJRVO010000819.1 GCA_024277275.1 Chloroflexota bacterium | reverse complement strand
CGCCGGCAGCCGCTTCTTCTCAAATACAAAAGACCCGGAGTCATCCGGGTCTTTTTGAAATTGCTCAAACGATTTTTAATGATTACACGCGAGTAACTTCTGAAGCTATCGGTCCCCGTGGTTTGCGGGTGACAGAGAACTCAACCTGATCGCCGGTCAGCAGGTTTTTAAAGCCGTTGCCGGTGATTTCCTGGTAGTAGACAAATACGTCTTCGCCAATTCCGGCGTCGATGTAGCCGTACCCTTTGGAAGGATCAAACCATTTTACCGTTCCTGTTTTTCGTAGTGACAAAACCAAGTACCTCCTTACTTTAGAATTTTTTGGTAATGAGAGGATTCGGTAATTCAACGAAGCCGTAAAAAGGACGAACGACGGCGGACGAATGAAACGATGGAACAGGGGTTTTGTCGTTCGTCATTCGACGTTCGTCCGATTGAATAAAACGTTCCAGACAATTACCGAATCATCTCGCAATAAAAAACCGCCGGGCTAATATTGCTTTATCCCTGCGGCTTTGCTAAAGATGACTAAATTTAACCGTGAAAAATTATACAAAGAAAGCGGTTGTTGTCAAATCTGGTTTAACTTATTTAAAACCAATCCCCGGCTTGAATAAATAGGGGCGTGTCGACAATGATTTTGTCCAGCCATGAGCAGGTGTCCTCGTCGGTTTTAAAGCGACCCAGCCGATGAGCGTCCATTGCTTTCATGTAGCCGCATAAAATCTGGGTGAGAGTGGTGATGTCGGTTTCAATATCGGGCTTCTTGTTGCCGGCAGGGTGGGTTTCGGCCCGGCCATCAACCAGCCGAAAGGCAATGGTCTCTTCATTGGCCGGGATAAGCGGGTCGGCGACTTTGAGTACCTTTCTCCCTGACACGCCACGGGTGTAAAAACGGGTGGTTAGCGCTTTAGGAAGATTGATAATACGGGCTACAGGGCCGGGGGTGATGTGGCACAGGTCATTAAATATCCAGCCCCGATTTTGGGCGTTGGCGGCAATGGGTTGGCGCAGGCAGTGGCGGAGAGGCGTGTCGGCGGGGGCCAGATATTCTATAACGTCGGCTTCGTCTTGAGCGGCCAGATAACTGATTAGTCCTCGGAATGCTTCGGCGTCAGCGGCAAAAAACTCGTTGATTTGCAGGATCCGTTCGCCGTCTTGGCCGGATTTTATGTCGTAAGAGTAGTAGCCTGCAATCATGTCGTCGTTGTCAAAGACCATCATATTGGGCCACTGGCTTATAATTTTGTCCCACCACTGGTTGCTGCGGGTGAACCAGCCATTGTGCCAGGTAAGCTCGCCTTTGTACAGGACTCGCATAATGGGCAAATCATCCATAACAAAGGGTCTAACTTTGTGTCCTTCTTCTGAAACGGTTATATTGTTGGGATCAATGCGGTAAGCGTGCAGATCGCCGACGGTACCGTAGCCAAATTGACGGTAATATTTGTGGGAAAAGGGAAAAAGGACTGAAAGCGCTTGGGCCTGGTCATACATACCGGCGATGGAAGATTTCATCATTTTGGCCGCAACGCCGAGGTTTTGATATTCCGGCAAAACGGTAACGGCGGCTACGGCTCCCACACTCATTGGGACGCCGCTTAACCACATTTGGGCCGGAAACGTTGTGCTTGTGCCAACAATTTCGCCTTCATATTTGGCTGCAATAATGTGCGACGCATTGTAACGGGGATTGTTTTTGATGGCGTTGAGGGCTTTTTCTTTATCGCCGCCAAAGCCGGTAGCCCGTAATTGGGCAACGGTTTCCAATTCGTCGGGAACAATGGGTCTAACGGTTACAGCATCAATGTTCATTTTTCTTCTCCCAAACTAACAGGGTACGGGAGTAAGAAGTAGGAAGTAGGGAGTAAGGATTTTTCCCATACTCCCTACTTCCTACTTCTTACTCCCCGGTTATACAAAATTTCTTGCCCAAACAGCAAAGTCTCAATTGCTAAGATTTTAAAAGCGCTACCAACTTTTTAACTGCTTCATTGGCTGTACGCGCGGTGGTAATAAGTTCTTGATGATTGGGCGGAATATAGTTGTTGTCAATAAAAGCGGCCAGCGTGCGTTGCCAGAGTCCGCCCACGGTAATAATAGGGCGTGGCGAGAGTTCGCCGGTCTGAACAAAGCTCCAGAGCAGGGCCATTTCAGAGAGCGTGCCAATTCCGCCCGGCATCACAATGGCTCCGTGGCAGTTATCTACCAGGTACAGCAGACGGTCGCGCAAGGTTTGGCGCTTTATCTCTTCTTTGACCCACTGGTTGGGCGGCGTCGGGCGAAATTGTTCAATTTGGGCGCTGGTGACGCCAATGACGCGCCCTCCGGCTTCGCCTGCGCCCTGGCTGGCTCCGGACATAATGCCGGAGTATCCCCCCGTTTGAACCGCAAAGCCGGCTTCGGCCAGCAACCGCCCCACAGTTTTGGCGGCCTCATAGTCCGCCGAGCCGGGTCGGGGTGAGCTACTGCCAAATACGCTAATGACTTTTTGGTTGCTTGACATCAGACCAATCCAAAATCCAAAATCTAAAATTGCTCACACGCCTCGCGGGTAGGAGCCTAATACTTTGAAGTAAGAGGTTATTTCCTGCAAGTGGTTCAGGGCATTTTTGCAGCGGTCTTCGTGCCGGCTGCCGATAAAGTCGATATAAAAGAAGTATTGCCAGCGTTTACCTTGCAGGGGTCGGGATTCTATTTTGGTTAAATCAATGTCGCGCAGGGCAAAAACGGCCAGACTTTTAAAGAGCGAGCCGGGCGCGTTATCGACAGAAAACACAATTGAGGTTTTAGCTTCTTTTTCCGGCACAACCGGCTTTTGGCTGACAATAACAAAGCGGGTGTAGTTTTCGGCGTCGTCTTGCATATCGGGCTGGAGGATGTTCATGCCGTAAATGCCCGCGGCCCGCTTGCCGGCTAATCCGGCCCCATTGGTAATGGATTGCTCTTTGATCATTTTTACGCTGCCGGCAGTATCGTAGGTTGACACGCGTTCGGCATGGGGCAGTATTTTGGTGATGGAGTACTCGCACTGGGCCAACGCTTGCGGGTGGGAGTAGACCTTTTTGATATCGGCCAGCTTTACCCCGGGCAAAGCGATGAGTTGATGGGCGATGGGAATTTGAACCTCGCCGACTATATACAGGTTATGCCGCAAGAGCAGGTCGTAGTTGCGGTGAATGCTGCCGGCCAGCGAGTTTTCTATGGGCAGCGTGCCTCTATCTGCCTGGCCGTTAATTACGGATTCAAATACGCTGTCGAAATCATTATGGGGGATGGGTTGCACTGAGTCGCCAAAAAATGTAACGGCGGCTGCTTCGCTATAAGCGCCTCGTTCTCCTTGAAAGGCAACGCCTAAATTATTTTTACTCATACGGGAACCTTGATATCCAATACTTTGTAGGGGTAGATGTTTATAACTTTGGTTTCAAAAAATTGTGTTTCTGTAACTTCTGAGGGGTTGTAAACGTGTCGGTGACCGTGAGCCAGATAACGAGGTTTAAAGACCTTCATTACCCATAAAAATGCCTTAAACCCCAAATGAATGTGGTCTTGGCCATTGTGGATGCCGAAAGGCGGCGAGTGAGCCACCAGCACGTCCAGATAGCGACCGTATAACATTTTATTGGTAAGCAAGCGAGGGACCAGGTGGATAATTGTATTAAACCACATTTCTCGCTGGCTGTATTGAAAACGTCCTTCTCTATAGCGGATAGAGCCTTCTAACCCGGCCAGCAACAAGTTTTTTTCTTTATAGGTTTTGCAATGCAGATTTATGCCCCCCATAGGGCCGGTAACAGACGACCCATCGGATAAGTATTCTTGCTCCGGGTCGTGATTACCGTGAACATAGATGAGTGAGGCGTTTAGGGCAGATTGAATAAACTCCAGGTAGTAGTAAGGTAGGTCTCCACAACCTACAACTAGCCCTACATCTTTATACCGTTGTGCAATTGTGGGACTATATATGTGTTCGATAACTTTGTCACTGACAAATAGAACCTTCACCTAATTCTCGCATCACAACGCAAAGCGCTGTATCCACTGTGCCAAGTGTCGAACGTTAAAAGTGAGGCAATTTTACCACGAAGCCATGCCCGTGTCAACGAGGTTGGAATTGTAGAATCGTCCAAGATTTTAGGAATGCGGATTACCATCTGCACTCCTCTGAAAATAGAGTTACAGGAGTCAAAAAGCACACTTTTTGACTCCTGATTTTCTTCTCAGCGCTGAACCCCGGTTCGGTCCAACTCCTTTAATATGGCTTCTCCAGGTTAAACTCTTTGTGGATGGCTTGCACCGCTTTATCGGCCTGGCCCTGGGCAACAACCAGGGATATGTTGAACTCGCTGCTACCCTGGGCAATGGCGATGACGTTGATTTTTTCTTGACCCATAGCCCCAAAGAGACGGCCGCTAATGCCCGGTGTGCCTTTCATTCCGGCCCCAACTATGGCTAAAATAACGGTGTCGTCTTCCCATTTTACCCCTTCCAAATCGCGTCGCTCAATTTCACGGACTAATTCATCTTCTAACGATTTAACCACCTGGGGGACATCTGGGGTGGGCACTACAAAACAGATTGATTGTTCTGACGAAGCCTGGCTAATCATTAATACATTGGTATCGGTTTTGGCTACAGCTGTAAAGGTTCGACCCGCGACCCCCGGAATGCCGGCCATACCCGGCCCTTCAACCGTAACCAGGCTCATATTTTTAATGGCTGTTACGGCTTTTACGGCCTTGCCGCTTTCCTGGGCCTCGGCGGTAATCAGCGTGCCGGGGTGATCCGGCTCAAACGTGTTGAGAATCCGAACCGGAATATTCTCGCGCCGGGCCGGACGGATGGCCTGTGAGTGGAGAACTTTGGCTCCAAAAAAGGATAACTCGCTGATTTCTGCGTATGAAAGATGCGCAATGGGGTGAGCATCCGATACAACGCGAGGGTCGGTGGTCATGACTCCGTTTACGTCTGTCCAAATCCAGACCTCGTCCGCTTGCAGGGCGCGGCCCAAAATTGTGGCGCTGTAATCGCTGCCGCCCCGGCCAAGCGTGGTTGTAAT
>JAJRVO010000818.1 GCA_024277275.1 Chloroflexota bacterium | reverse complement strand
GTTAGCACAGCTAGTACACGGCGGCGTAAATCCTTCGGTAGTTTATGGAGTGAAAAAGTGCACTTTTTCACTCCATAAACTAAGCAACGCGCTGCTTGTAACTACCGAAAGACTTCCGCCAAGCTGTACTAGGTAGTTACTTGACAATAAACGGGCAATTACAAACATTTATCCCTATTCAAACATTTCGCCGGCAGCGGGGTCTACCCGATGAGTTTCAGGTAGATTATTTTGAACCAAAAAATTGGGAAGGATTGGGTTTGATGAAAGGGGCCGGCGATGCGTTAGCCAAAATGAGGCAAGAAGTGTTGGCTGCTATACCCGAAGCGGTTACTCCCCTCAATATTTTAAGCGCAATTGATGTTTTGACAAAATCCTTTCGGTATCAAATGGAAATAGCCAACGAGCAGATGGGATTGCGATATCACGATGTTGGTTTTGAGGATGTAATTTGAGATGATGAAGAGTAAAAACCACAAGAGGCTATGGGCTATCATCAGCATAGCCCTGCTGCTGGTAGCCGGTATTCTGCTCTTGGGGAATCAATCTTTTAAAGCTATAGAACGGGCTGCTTTTGACGAGTTTAATCAACGGCAACTTATTCTGGCCTCGGGAGTAACCAACGGGGTAGAGTTGTACTTTGAAACCCTGGCCGGGTCTATGAAAGCATTGGGCACAATACCCGAAGTGCAGCGCCTTGATGAACCCTCTACCAGACGAGAATTACAACACAAGTTTGACGAACTGGAGCCGTTGGGCGTAAATGATATTGCCGTATTAGGCGCTGATGGCGTTTTGCAATACAACGTAATGGCCCATGAGATAGAAGGGGTTGATTTTTCATGGCGGCAGTATTTTCAAGAGGCCAAGAAGATGACCTCCAGCGACACCTACATCATTGAGTTCATTGAATTCAAGGGCGTTGAGGCCGGTCAGAAAGGCGTTTTGGTCGCTGTGCCAATGTTTACAAGTATCTCCAACAAAAATCCAGCGCCCCAGTTTGCAGGCGTGGTACTCTGCACCCTTAAATTAGATACCATTACTCAAAAGTTCATTGCCCCTGTCCAGGCTTCAGAAAGAGGGCATGCTTTTTTAATTGACGATGAGTATAACGCGCTTTAGACGGCTGACCGGACGCTCTTTGGGAAAAACCTTCTGGAAGAAGGGCAGGACTTCCCAACATTTCAACAAGTAGTGGAGAAGATGATCGCCGGAAGCGACGGCACAGCAGAATATTCCTACTACAAATTTGAGGAATCTTCCGGGGAGTTTACCGGAGACAAAGAAGAGAAACTCATCGCCTATACCCCTATTCAACTTGGAAACGAGCTATGGGCCGTTGGAGTGTGGGCGCCCAAAGAAGATGCGCGACTGCTGGTTCGGTCGGCCTACCGCCAGCAACTGTTTGTGGTAGGCTTGAGTATCGCAATTATTCTGCTTGGCTCTGCCTATACTTTAACCCTCTCTTTTCAAACCAGTAAACTTCTGGAGCAAGAGGTTGAGATTAAAAGTGGAGAACTAAAAGAGTCCCATGAACGACTTCTCACAGTGCTTGACGGTCTGGATGCAGCCGTTTATGTAGCCGATATGGAAACGTATGAGGTTTTGTTTGCAAACAAATATCTTAGAGATATCTGGGGCAATGTAGTGGGTAAAACTTGCCGGCACGTTTTGCAAACCGGCCAGTCTGGTCCCTGCCACTTCTGTACAAACGACAAATTGCTTGCCGCCGGCGGTGAACCGAGCCAGGTATATGCCTATGAATTCCAAAACACAGTTACCGGCCACTGGTATGAAATTCATGATCGGGCCATCCGGTGGGTAGATGGTCGAATCGTTCGGCTTGAAGTTGCCATCAACATTAGCAAGCGCAAGCAGGCAGAGCAATCTCTACGCCACTACACCGAACATTTAAAAATCTTGCGAGAGATTGATCAAGGCATTTTGGCCGCCCGCTCGCCGGAAGCCATTGCTCAGGCTACCTTAAGCCATATGCGGAAACTGGCGCCTTGTCGGGGTGTTGGGATTGCGTTGTTTGATTCTACAACCTACCAATTTGAGTTACTGGCTGTTGACATTGACGATAAAGTTTGGATAGAGAAGGGGGATTGCGCCTCGCTTGAGTTCTTTGAGGATCAGATTAAAAAATTACAGCAAGGCGAGGTTGTTATAAATAAAGATGTTCAGCCACAAGACAAGCTAACAGAAATTTTGTACGCTGAAGAGATATGTCCATACCTCAATGTGCCGCTTGTGTCCAGAGGCGAGCTAATTGGCTTTTTAAACCTTGCTGCGCCCGACCCCGATGTGTTTACTGAGGAAAATGTAAATATTGCCTGTCAAGTAGCCGATTTGCTGGCGGTGGCTATCCAGCAAACCCGCCTGCACAAGCAGGTTCAGTATCATACCAAAGAACTGGAGCAGCGGGTCGCTACCCGGACGCGAGAGTTATCAGCCTTGTACGATGTAACCGCAGTAGCCAGCGAGCCTTTGGACCTAAAGACAATGCTGGAACGTTTGCTGGAACGGGTATTACAGGCTATGAGGAACAACATAGGCGTCATCCACCTTTTGGATCAAACAGAAAAATTACTGCGCCTGACCGCTCAACAAGGATTTTTACCTGACGCCGCAGCTCAAATAGATTCCTTAGCTGTAGATAGCGGGCTGGCAGGCTGGGTAATCAAGTCCGGCGAACCGTTAGTTGTGCATGATGTTCTCACCGATCCACGGGCATTCCATATCGCCAATATTGTCCCCCAAACAGCTTATGTAGGCGTGCCAATTAAGGCCAGGGGCCAGGTATTGGGAGCGCTTGGGGTGTTCAAAGAAAAAGAGCAGCCACCCTTTAGTATGGATGAAGTGACTTTGCTAACTTCCATTGCCGATCACGTAGGGGTGGTAGTGGAGAGCGCCCGGCTACGCCAACGGGCCAGACAAGCGGCAGTGATAGAAGAACGGCAACGGCTGGCGCGAGAACTTCACGACTCCGTTACTCAATCAGTATATAGCCTGACCCTTCTGGCCGAGTGGGGACGCCGCCTGTTTGAAACCGGGGATTTGGAATCGGCCAAACAACGCCTTGTAGAAACGGGCGAAACCGCTCAACAGGCCCTCAAAGAGATGCGGTTGCTGGTTTACGAACTGCGTCCGGCAATGTTAGAGCAAGATGGATTAGTAGGCGCTTTACAACGACGCTTAGAAGCCGTTGAAAAACGAACCGGCATAGAGATTTCTTTACAGGCAAAGCCATTAATTGACCTGCCTGGGCCGGTTGAAGAAGGGTTGTACCGCATTGCTCAAGAGGCGCTCAACAATGCCTTAAAGCACGCGGCAGCCAACTCGGTAACGGTACGGGTTCAGGTCGATGGCAAGCAGGCTATATTAGAGATTGAAGACGACGGGATTGGCTTTGTTAGCGATGCGGTGAAAAATTGTGGGGGGTTGGGATTAATCAGTATGCAAGAACGGGCCGAACAGATTGGCGACGTGTTAACGGTGGTTTCTGCCCCCGGAGAGGGAACAAAAGTGAAGGTAACCCTAAATCTAAAATCCAAAATCGTAAATCCAAAATCAAAAGGGGTTTCCTGATGAGCCAAAATATTACTATTCTGATTGTAGACGATCACCCTGTTGTGAGGAGAGGCTTGCACGGTTTAATTGCTTCTGAACCGGGATTTGTAGTTCTGGATGAAGCGGAGGACGGAGTTGAAGCGGTGGAAAAAGCCCGTGTCTTGCAGCCGGATGTCATTGTGTTGGACCTGATGATGCCTCGCAAGGACGGTCTTGAGGCCATCAACGAAATCAAGCAAGAAAACCCCAAAGCGCGCATCCTGATTTTAACCAGTTTTGCCGAGGACGACAAGGTTTTCCCGGCTATAAAAGCCGGCGCGCAAGGATACCTGCTAAAAGACTCCTCCCCCAATATGTTGCTCCAGGCCATCCGCGACGTTTACCGGGGTCAGTCATCGCTACACCCAACTATTGCTCGCAAGTTGATTCATGAACTCAAGCAACCGCCAGACCTGCCACCCGCCGACGAACCGCTAACAGAACGGGAAGTGGAGACGCTAAAATTGATAGCGCAAGGGTTATCCAACCAGGAAATTGCCCAAAACCTGGGCATCGGCGAAGGAACAGTCCGCTTTCATGTTAGCAACATATTGAGCAAGCTGCATCTGGCCAACCGCACCCAAGCCGCTCTATATGCGCTCCAAGAGGGGTTGGCTAGTTTGGATTAACGCGCCATTCCCTAACATTTGTCAAGGTTCTTCTATCTTTTAGCCAGTAAAAGGCCACCTTTGAGTGGTCTTTTTGCTTAGATAAAAACCGGATTTCTGCCTAGTGTACCCTGGATAAAGAGATGGTATTAT
>JAJRVO010000817.1 GCA_024277275.1 Chloroflexota bacterium | reverse complement strand
CAGCGCGTGGTGCAGGTTTGGCAAGAGGCGCACAGCCAGATGGTTTCTGACTCCAACACCGACTCCTCGTTTAATTGGACGGAGCGCATCACCTGGTTGGGGGTCAGATCGAAGTGATCGGCCAGGGGACAGCCGCTGGTGCATTTAATACACTGGTAGCACAGATAAATATTGCTGCCGACTTCTTCCTGGATGAGTTGGGCCAGGTTCTTGGTTTTTGTTGATTCTGTAGTCATATT
Organism: Chloroflexota bacterium; assembly: GCA_024277275.1. GTDB lineage: Bacteria > Chloroflexota > Anaerolineae > 4572-78 > J111 > JAJRVO01. The sequence goes on along the minus strand of JAJRVO010000817.1, from coordinate 8,494 downwards.
TTGTTCTCCGTTGTAGCTACTCAGGCCATCCCACTGTGAGTATTGGTGATTAGTAATTGGTAATTAGTAATTGATAATTACCATTTACTAATAACTAATTACTAATTACCATTTACATTATCTACTCTGTGGCAGGCTAAGTAGTTACCTTTTGTTTTAACTAACCTGACCCATTTGAGCCAACATTTGGCCGGGGTAAAAGACCGGCTCCCTCGGTAATGGGTTTAACAGCCGCTTCCCATTCGATGGCCATAATGTGTACTCCGGCCACGCCTTCTACCTCGCGTAGTTCTTGAATCTGCTCGATGCACATTTGGATGCCTTTTTCTCGCCAGTTTTTGTTTCGTTCAGCCTGAATTTCTTTGATGCGCGGCGCAAGTTCGGCCAGTTCAGCCTCAATCTCGGCCCTGGCAGGGTCGTCTTCGCCTAATTCTTGTAACTGCGCCTTCAGAGCTTTTCTGCGTTTGGTCAGGGGGGGCAGCGGTTCGATACCGGTGATGGCGTCCGTCATACCGTCGATGTACCTGTCTTCCACAATCATGCCGGGTACCTTGTCGCGCATATATTTAGCCATGCCCACGCTCTTGAGCGGTCCCACGCCGGCCAGAATAGCTACTTTTTCATGTAGACCCATATCGACCACCCGCTTCATAAATTCCTTAAAGCGGGGGATATCGTAGATAAGCTGGGTCTGGACAAAGTCGGCCCCGGCGGCTACTTTTTTAGCCAGGCGATAGGGCCGCCACTCAAAGGGGTCGCCAAAGGGGTTTACGGCGGCCCCAACCAAAAAGCGCGGCCCGCCCTCTTTAATCACGTCGCCACACTCAAATATGTTTTCATCGCGTAGATTTTTGACCATCTGCACCAGTTGCATCGAGTCGATGTCATGGACATTTTTGGCTCCGGGGTGATTGCCAAAGGATTGGTGGTCGCCGGAGAGGCAGAGTAGGTTTTGGCAACCCAGGGCGGCTGCGCCCAACAAATCGCTCTGTATCGCCAGCCGATTGCGGTCGCGGCAGGTCATCTGGATTATCGGCTCCAGTCCTTCTTGAACCACAATGGCTCCGGCGGCAATGCTGCTCATACGGACAATGGCCGTCTGGTTATCGGTGATATTGACGGCGTCCACGTACCCTTTCAGCAGGGCGGCTTTCTCTCTAATCTCTTCGGCATGATGGCCTTGGGGCGGCCCTAACTCTCCAGTTACTACAAATTCGCCGGAGCGGATCATTCGTTCCAGGTTGCTGCCTACTTTGTAACCATTTGTTGATGTTGTCATAGTTTTGCTCCTTTTCCCTTACTCTTCCTCGTGGGCCACCAGGCGTAAATCCTCGCGCACAATTTTGCGGGGACCGCCGTCGCGGCTGGTTCGCCAATCTTTAGCGGGTTGTAGTTCCATCAAGCGGTCTATCTGGCCCAAATCGTTTGCTCGCTCCCAGATAAGTTGCCAGGCGCAAGGTACGTCTGATTCAATCTCACAGACGCCGTTTTGCGAGCCGCCGCAGGGGCCGTTGAGCAATTGCTTGGCGCAGCGGGCAATGGGACAAATGCCGCCGGTTTTATCCAGGATGCAATTGCCGCAAGCGGCGCAGCGTTCTTCCCAAACGCCTTGCTCGGTGGGCAGGCCCATAAAGGCGGTATTAAGGCCCGGCACAAACTGCTTCTGAGGGAACTGTTCATTCAGCGTTTGCACGCCGACGCCGCAACCCAGCGATACCACCAGGTCGTAGTCGTCCAGCTTTTCCTTGAGCGGCTCATTGTATTCCCATTCACATTGGCGCTGCACGGTGAATTCATCAACCACTTTGCCGTTGCCGTCGAGTTTGGTGGACATCCGCAGGCTGGTGGCTAAAAGGTCTACCTCTTTGGTGCCGCCGGCAAAGCAAACCGTGACACACGTGCCGCAGCCGACCAACAATACCCGTTCCGCATCGGCGATCATTGTTTTTATTTCATTTAAGGGTTTTTGTTCTGCTACTATCATTTATTTGCTTTCCTCCATTGCCTATGGTGGCAAACTTTGTACTTGTTATAAGCGGGAGTAAGGAGTAGGAAGTAAGGAGTAAGTTGCTCTCTATTTCATACTCTTATTCCCAAACTCTGGTTTGGAAACGAGGCAAAATCTCCCTATTTCCTACTGGTTACTTCCTAACTGTTTACATTTTTCTCCACTCTCGTTCCCAAATATCGGTATGGAAACAAGATACAATTTCCCTATCCCCTACTCCCTACTCCCTACTGCTTACTTCCTACTCCCTTTCCGTCACATTTCACGTAACGGATTAGGACCAATTTCTTTAATCGTTGCTGTCATATCCGTAGCGGCCTGGGCAAATTGCGCCCCCATAGCCGATGACATATTAATCATGCGGACCCGTTGGCCCTCCAGGCCAATCTCTTCCAATAACTTGCTGACATATTCCACTCGCCGCCGGGCGTTTAGATTACCTTCCAGGTAATGACAGTCGCCCTCCATTCACCCGGCCACCATCACCCCATCGGCGCCCTGCTCAAATGCCTTTAGCACTTGCACGGGATTGATCTTGCCCGAACAGGGCAACTCGATCACCTTGATGGATGGCGGGTATTTTAGACGCATCCCACCGGCCAGGTCAGCCGCCGCATAGGCGCAATAGTGACAGCAAAAAGCAATAATTTGTAACTTGTCGCCGTTCTGACTCATCGCCTTTCTCCTATAAAAATAGTTCGGTGAGTTCAGTGAGTTTATTGAGTTCAATGAGTTTATTGAGTTAGGTGAGTTATGCTTGTCGGGTGCAACTCATTAAACTCACTAAACTCTAAAACTCAACCAACTCTATGGGTTCCAGCAAGGCCGCGACCTTTACATCCAACTGCGCGTCCTGGTAGTGCATAAGTTGGATGGCGTTAGCCGGACACTCGGCGGCGCAGGTGCCGCAACCCTGGCACTGGGCTGCATTAATATTGGCTGCCCCTACAATTCCGCCTACGCCATTGAGATCGACGCTAATCTGAGGCACGCCAAAGGGACACACCCGCACACAGGTTAAACATCCTACGCAGTCGCCGGCATTGACCTGGGCGACCATCCCTCCAACATCCAGCGTGTCTTTGCTGAGGATGTTCGCCGCCCGCGCTGCCGCTGCTTGAGCCTGGACTATGGTTTCATCCAGCAGCTTTGGATAATGGGCCAGCCCGGCCATAAATATACCGGATGATGCAAAATCGACCGGTCGTAGCTTTACGTGCGCTTCCAGGAAGAAGCCGTCCATATCCACCGGCACTTTTAACCGGCTGCCAAGTTCCTTCGCCCCCGGCGATGGAACCACCGGCGTGCTCAGTACAAGCAAGTCAGGCTGTAGCAGCATTTCCTGGCCTAACACCGGCTCCCAAACCCGCACCTCTAATTGTGCAGGGGAGCGGGGGGCAGGGGGGCAGGGGTGATTGAGTTTGCTCCCCCGCTCCTCTGCTCCCCTGCTCCTTGTCTCAGATGGACTTCCGGCTTGCGGTCAAAGTCGTACCGCACAAACCGCACGCCCAGTCGCCGGGCTTCGGTGTACAACTGCTCCTTAAAACCGTAGGTGCGGATGTCGCGATAGATGACCGTAATTTCAGCCGCCGGGTTGAGCCGTTTGAGCATCAGGGCGTTTTTCATCGCCGTGGTGCAACAGATACGGGCGCAGTACTGTTCCGCCGGTCCAACACACAGTATCATCACTACCGATTTTAGATTTTGGATGGTTCGACTTTGCTCACCACAGGTTTTGGATTTTGGATTAGAGATTGGGGATTGGAAATTAGGGATCGGAGATTGGGGCTTCGCGAAGGAGATTGATTCTGTTTTTCCTTTGCTCCCCCGCTCCCCTTCTCTTGTAAGCAAAGCGCCGCTTCCCTGCTCCTCTGCTCCCCTGCTCCTCTGCTCCTCTGCTCCTCTGCTTGTAGCCAGTAATGTTTCAAATTCTTGTTGGGTAACGATGCGCGAGTCAGTTCCGTAGCCGTACTCGTCTCCGCGATACTCTACGCCGCCTGTGGCAACAATGGTTGCTCCGTGACGGACCTCAATCCGTTGGCCGGCGCCGTTTGAACCCGATTGCAGAGTCGAGTTAAAGTTGCCTACAAAACCGCTTGTTCTCGCTAATTCCGTTTCCAGGTGAACCGTGATGAGCGGGTTTGCCTCCACTTGCTCTTCCAGTTCTGCCAAATATTGTTGCGGACTAACAATTTTAGATTTTAGATTTTGGATACTTCGACATCTCGACTTTGCTCGATATGCCCTTTGCTCAGCACAGGTTTTGGATTGTGAATTGGCAGCCGATAAATCCAAAATCGGAAATCCAAAATCCAAAATCGTATGGTGGAGGTGACGCAGGTTGCCGCCTAATGTGTCGTTCCGTTCCACCAGGTGTACCGGGAAACCCTGCTCTGCCAGCGACAGCGCGGCCGTTATCCCCGCCAGCCCCCCGCCGATGACCAGAGCCGTTTTCTCGGTGGGCATCGGGCTGGTGTGCAGTGGCTCAAGCTGGGCAGCCCGCGCTATGGCCATCCGCACCAACTCTTTGGCTTTGTCTGTTGCGGCGTCCCATTCATCAGAGTGTACCCAGGAGCATTGGTTGCGGATGTTAGCCATCTCAAATAAGTAAGGGTTCAACCCCGCTGCCCGAAGACTATCCTGGAATAGCGGCCCGTGGGTTAGCGGCGTACAGGCGGCTACAATCAGCCGGTTGGCCCCCAACTCCTTGACCCTCTCTGTAATGTGGGCAATGCTGTCCTGAGAGCAAGTATACAAAGTGTGCTCGGCGTGGACCACGTTGGGCAATGTTCTGGCATATTCGGCCACGTCGGGCACATCCAGGAAGCCGCCGATATTTGAGCCGCAGTGGCAGACAAAAATGGCAATCCGGGCGTCCTCCTGCGATATGTCTTTCTCCGGCGGGTACGCCTTGCGCGTAACAAGCGTGCCGCGTTCCGGGGCCAGCAATCCGCCGGCCAGCGCCGCCGCTCCACTGGCATCGACCACCGTCTCCGGGATGTCTTTTGGTTCGCGGAAGGGGCCTGCGGCGTACAGGCCGGGGCGACTGGTCTGCAACGGCTGGAAGAGCGCCGTGTGGCAGAAGCCGTAGTCGTCTAACTCAACCCCAAGATTCCTTCCCAACTCTCGCACTTTGTCCGATATCTCCATCCCCACCGACAGAACCACCATGTCGAACTCTTCTTCAATGACGGTCGACCGTCGACCGTCGACCGTTGACCGGTCTTCTGCTTCCTCGGAGGGAGAGTCAATGTAGCGTAAAATCAGGTTGTTATTCTCCGGGTTCTCCTTGACCGATGAAATGCGACAGCGAGTATATTTGATGCCGTATTTGTTTTGCGCCTGACGATAGTAGCCTTCGTAGCCCTTGCTAAAAGAGCGCATATCCATCATAAAGACGTGAACCTGGGTGTCCGGCTCGTGCTCAATGGACATGATTGCCTCTTTGGTGGCGTACATACAGCATACGGCTGAACAGTAGTTGTGCGACTGGTCGCGAGAGCCAATGCATTGCAAGAAGGCGATCTTCTTTGGTGTGTGGCTATCCGACGGGCGTTTTACATGGCCTGTGGTTGGGCCGGAGGCGCTCAAGAGCCGCTCAAATTCCAGCGAGGTAATCACGTTGGGATAGCGTCCCCAACCGTACTCCTCTGAAAGTTTGGATTGATAAGCCTGGTAGCCGGGCGCCAAAATGACTGCGCCTACATTCAACTCTTCCACCTGCTCAACCATATCGTGGACAATAGCATCAACGCCACAGGCGTCAACACAGGCCAGGCACTCGGAGCAGATGCCGCATTGCAGACAACGCGCCGCTTCGTCCAGGGCTTGCTGTTCGGTTAGCGGGGCCATAATTTCCTGGAAGCTAACGCGCTGTTCCATTGGCAGCATAGCGGGGTTGACGCGGGGCTTCAGTTCAATATTGTCTCGCGCAACTCGGGCCAGAGCCTCTTCTTTGGTCCACTTGGCTACCGGTATGGCCGGTTTCTTGGGTTCGGTTATTGGTTCTTTACGCAGGTATCGATCTATTGTAGAGGCCGCCTTGTGCCCCAGAGCAATGGCATTGACAATAAATCCTTTGCTATCGCCGGTAAAAATGCCGGGGTGATCGGTTTCCATAGTCTTGGGGTTGTACGTTACCGATTGAAAAGACGAATTGAGGAAAGAAAGCCCGGAAGATCGCCCTACGGCGCTGATGACGGTATCGATTTTAAGCGTGTCTTCTGTACCTTCGATTGGTATGTATCTTCTGCCTTTACCCATTTTGGCTTCCGCAAACTCTATGCCGGTCACCTTCTGGTTTTCGTCGCCCAAAACGCAAGTTACGGTATGGTCTTGCATAATCCGGGCGCCTTCGCGTTCAATCTCGTCGATCTCCCACTGGTAAGCCGGCACTTCTCCGCGCGGGCGACGCAGGAACAAGTACACTTCCTTGGCCCCCATCCGCAGGCTGACAGCGGCAGCGTCTACCGCCGAAATACCGCCGCCGACCACGGCCACTCGTTCGCCAACCTTAACGGTTCCGCCCAGGTTAACCTCCCGGAGCATGTCAATGGCCTTGACGACGCCGGTCATCTCCTCGCCCTCGATGTCAAGATGCGCTTCCTCGTAGACCCCGGTCGCCAGAAATACGGCGTCGTACCCTTCCTCCAAAAGCGTTGTTGGATCCTCAACCGGCGTGTTCAACTTTAGATCGACGCCGAGGGCCAGAATGTCATCAATGTCTCGCTGCAAAATGCCCTTGGGCAAGCGATGGGCCGGAATGCCGGTGCGCATCAGGCCGCCGGCCACCGGCAGCGCTTCAAAGACGGTAACGCGATAGCCCATGTTGACCAAATCCTGGGCCGTCGTCAATCCGGCCGGTCCGGAACCAACCACGGCCACCCACTCGTTACGTGTCTTGGGCACAGGTTCAACGCGCTTGCGTCCAAAGTAAGTGTACGTGTAGTCGGACACAAAGCGCTTAAGAGCCATAATGCCGACACTTTCGTCGACTTTGGCCCGGTTGCAGCGTCCTTCGCAGGGATGATGACAGGTGCGACCGCAAACGCTGGGGAAGGGATTGTCTTTTTGAATAAGGCGTAACGCTTCCTCGTAGCGGCGCTCTGCGATGAGGGCGATGTAGCCCTGAGCGCGCTGTCCAATGGGACAGCCATCGCGGCAGGGAGCCACCCCTTCCTTCTCAATGGCAAACCCACTGGGAATGGCTTGCGGGTAGAGCTTGTCAATAGCCTTGCGCGGAGCCATATTTAGCTCATAAGGATTGGGCAAGCTGATTGGACACACGGCTGAACAGTCGCCGCAAGAGGTGCATCTATTCAAATCCACATAACGCGGTTTGCGCCGAACAGTTGCCGTAAAGTTGCCCGCCTCGCCATCTACGCCGGTAACTTCGCTATTTGTTAATATTTCAATGTTAAGGTGCCTGCCCGCTTCCACCAGTTTGGGCGAAAGCGTACACATAGCGCAATCATTGGTGGGGAACGTTTTATCTAGCTGCGCCATATGCCCACCGATAGCGCTTTTGGTCTCAACCAAATAGACCTTAAAGCCGGACTCGGCCAGGTCCAGCGATGCCTGGATACCGGCGATACCTCCGCCGACAACCATCACCGCCCCAATAACCGATTTTGGGTTTTGGGTTTTGGATTTTGGATTTTCAGGCGTCCCGTTCTGTGAGGGCATAGGACCTCTCCTTATTTAAGTAGATTGCGGATATCGCGCCCTCGTTGGTTGTGTTATTTTAGTATTCGGTTTTGAGTTTTTTTGTTCCGCAATCTGGGTGTAACTAACCCCTTGCCTCTATAAAAAGTGAGAAGATTCGGTAATTCAACGTAGCCGTCAAAAAGGACGAATGACGGTGGACGAATGAAACGATAGATTAAGAGTGTTGTCGTTCGTCCATCGTCGTTCGTCCGGTTGAATAAAACGTTCCAAACAATTATCGAATCGTCTCAGAGTGTTTACTGGGCCGAAGCCTCCTCCAAAAGTTCGTTTACGCGGCGCAGCAATTCGGTAGGCGCTACGGGCTTTTCAAGATAGCCCTGTACGTTCATTGCGCTTCTGGTTTCCAACTCATAGCGACGGCGACTGGCATCCTGCAAGAGCGCGGTCAAGACTATGATAGGTAGATTAGCATACCTGGGACTTCTCCGTAACTCCCGGATAACGGCAAAACCGTCCATTTTGGGCATCAGCAAATCAAGAAGTAACAGGTCCGGAATCCTCTTGCCGATCATTTCCATACACTGCTGGCCATCCCGCGCTGTTTGCAACCGGTAGGTCTGGCTTTTAAGGATGGTGGTGATGCTCTCGAGCATATCGGGGTCATCATCAACTACCAGAACACAGGGTTGCTCCAGAACCGCTTTTACCCGGCGCAGCAACTCGGTGGGAGCCACCGGCTTTTCGACGTAATCTTGTACGTCCATCCCCACCCCGGTTTCCAACTCGTAACGGCGACGGCTGGCGTCTTCAACAACGGTG
>JAJRVO010000816.1 GCA_024277275.1 Chloroflexota bacterium | reverse complement strand
TCTGAAATTGATGAAGAAACATTGCGTGAGATTGCCGATATTACCGGCGGCCTTTACTTTAGAGCGGAAGATGCGCAGGGCCTGCAAGAAATTTACGATAGAATTAATGAGTTAGAGCGTTCACAGGTAGAGGTTAGAATCTTTACCCGGTACACTGAACTGATTATTTGGTTTGTTTTACCGGCTGTTTTTTTGTTGGTTTTAGAAATGCTGCTCCGCCGGACATTGTTAAGAAAAATTCCATAATATGAAATTTGCCGAACCCACCTATTTATTCTGTTTAGTCCCTCTGGCTCTTGTGGGGCTACTGCTATATTTTTTGATAAGGCGCCAAAACGCAGCCATTGCCCGTTTGGGGATGCCGGAACTTATTGCCCGGTTGAGCGCCTCGGTCAATTGGCGCGGGCGACGCTGGCAAGTGAGGCTTTGGTTTGTGGCGATCATCTTTTTAATCGTTGCCCTGGCTCGACCTCAGTGGGGAAGTCAGGTAGAATATATAGAACGGCGGGGCGTTGAAATTATGGTTGTGCTGGATGTGTCGGAGAGTATGCTGGCCGAAGATTTTAGACCCAACCGCCTGGCCAGAGCCAAGCTGGAAATCACCGAATTAATGGACCAGTTGGAAGGGAATGAAATTGGGCTGACCCTTTTTTCCGGGGCTGCTTTTATCCAGTTTCCGCTCACCTCAGATTTTGCCACGGCCCGAACTTTTCTGGATGCCGCCTACCCCGGCATTATCTCAAGACCCGGCACAGCCATTGCTGAAGCCATCCAAATTGCAATGACCGGCTTTAACCAGGAACGAGCCACCCAAAAAGTTATTATTTTGCTCACCGATGGCGAAAATCACGAGGGTGATGTTTTTGCTACCGCACAAGAAGCCTTTGAGCAAGGCATCATCATCTATACTATTGGTTTTGGTTCGCCCGATGGTCAACCAATTCCCCAATATGATCATCTTGGCAATTTGATTGAGTACAAAAAAGACCAGCAAGGAGAAACGATACTGACCACTTTGGATGAGTTGACCCTGCAACAAATTGCTTTGATGACTGATGGTCGCTACTTTCAGGCTGTACCCGATGGCCGCGAAGTTGGTTTTTTAGCCGATGAAATCAACAAACTGCAAACCAGCGAGTTGGAAAGTCGATTTGAAACCCGGGGTGTTGAGCGTTTTCAATGGTTTTTAGCCATTGCTATTGTTGCTCTGACAATAATTGAAATAATTCCAGACCGGGCGCGGCTTAGAAAAAGGAGCGTTTATGAAATGGGACTTCACTCGCGCTCTGTCAAACCAGGTAGCAGGGGAGCAGAGGGGCGGGGGAGCAGGGGTGATTTTTGATAATTGTTAATTGGTTTCACAGGAGTTCAACCGAACCTACGATACAGCAACGAGAATGAAAATAGGAGTCAAAAAGTGTACTTTTTGATTCCGGTAATTCTATTTTTACAGGAGTTACGGTATGAAAGCAAATCATCAAACCTTTCCCTCATTCCCAAACTTCAGTTTGGGAACAAGAATAGTTGTAACCTCTATTTTCTTGGCGGCAATGCTTCTATTAGCCGCCTGCGGCCCATCTGCCGCCAGGTACAATAACGACGGTAATGACGACTACGAGGCAGGAGATTATACCGAAGCCGTGGATGATTACATTGCCGCCCAGCGCGAGAACCCTGATTTGGCAGAGCCTTATTACAATGCCGGTAACGCCTACTATCGAGATGGAAATTTGGAAGCGGCGGCGGCTCAAACGCAGCAATCTATCCGGACGGCAGAAGACCAGTTAGCCCAAAACTCTTTTTACAACCTGGGAAACACCTACTTTAAAGCAGAAGACTGGCAGAAGGCCATTGAGGCATACAAAGAGGCTCTACGCATAAACCCTGATGACTCCGACGCTAAATACAACCTGGAACTGGCTTTAAAGAAGCTGGAAGAGCAGCAACAACAGCAACAACAACAGCAACAAAGCGGCGGCGGTGGAGGACAGCCGCCGCCCAGCGAAAATGATGGAGAAGAACAACAAGAACAATCTGGCCAGGGTCAGGGCGATGAACAAGATGAATCGGACGGCGGGGGACAACCGGAATCTGATCAGTCGGGGCAATCTGGATCGCAACAACAAGAGCAACAATCCGGCGGTAGCTCGCGCGACCTCACGCCACAAGAAGCGGAACAACTGCTGGACGCTCTGGGTCAAGATAGCCAGACTTTGCAAGAGCGGTTGCAGCAAGGATTTTTTGCGCCCGACTTGCCGCTGCCGTCCTCTAAAGATTGGTAACTGGTAACTGTTCATCCCTCATGTCATTTCGAGGCTGCAAGCCGAGAAATCCTGCGGCACAACAATTAACGGCCTGTTTGTTGGACAAAACGTTTGCCGGATAAACTTCATCGCCAAATCCTGGATTTTTCAGCAATTTGGCTGGTCAATGTACCGTTTTAGGGATTTTTCCCTTCGCTCGAAATGACATTCTTGAACTATGGATTAAGTAAAGATTAATACAATGATTTACCAATTTCTTCAAACCGGCAAAAAAATAATTCTAAATGTCTGCATTATCCTGGCTATTCTTTCAATCTTCATCTTTACTGCTGAACTGGGCGGGGTAGCCCTGGCCCAATCTCCCATTACGGTTCGAGTTGACCGAACCACTCTTACCATCAACGATCAGGTCACGCTAAGCGTTATTGTCACCGGCGACTTTCTTAATATTCCTAACCCCGATCTATCGCAACTACAAGATTTTGTGGTACTCAGCAGCCGCACGTCAACTCAGGTCAGTATTGTCAATGGACAAATGTCCTCTCAAAAGATATTTTTCTATCGCTTGCAGCCCCTTCAAGTTGGCGTTCTGGTAATTGGGTCGCTATCCTTTAATATTGATGGGCAAATTTATCAGACAGAGCCTATTCAGATTGACGTATTGGCCGGCGGCGCCCAAATTTTACCCTCCGAGGACGACGCCCCTGAGTCCCCTGATAAATTAAGCGACCACGACTTCTTTGTTGAAGCCGAAGTTGATAACGTTACCCCTTATTTGGGCGAGCAAGCCATCTATATTTTTAGGATTTATCAGGCTATCCAGGCCATACGATTTCCTCTTAGCCAATCCGATTATTTGCTCCCCTCCTTTACTGACTTCTGGAGCAGCGAGGTTCTATCCCAATCCCAGTATGATACCGACGTGGCCGGCCGGAGATTTCTGGTTACAGAGATTCGGATAGCTCTTTTTCCGGCAAACCTTGGCTCCATTACCATAGAGCCGTCCGGTCTTATTATTCCGGGCGGTTTGCTTTATCCGGAAATCAGGCTGGAAACCAACCCCGTGATTATAGAAGTTCAGCCGCTACCGGAAAATGCGCCGGACGGTTTTAACGGCGCCGTGGGACAATTTGAGATTAAGGCCAGCCTAAGCGAGGACGAAACCAAAGTTAATGAACCGGTGACTCTGGTTGTAGAACTAAAAGGCATTGGCAATATTCAAACATTAACCGAACCCGCTCTGCCGGAATTGCCTTACTGGCGTTTTTTTGACAGCCAGGCAACCACCGTTATTGATGAAGGCGCAAACATACTGAGCGGTGTTCGCACCTTTGAGCGGCTGATAGTGCCCGGTCAACCCGGCCGGCTAACCTTTCCGCCTATTAGCTTTAGCTACTTTGACCCTCAAGCCGAGGTGTACCGAACCATCACCACCAATCCTGTTCCAATAACCGTTCTCCCCGATGACTCAATCCAGACGCCGGTTAATGTTGTTGGCGTTGGGCCAGACAACAACCAGCCGGTTGGCCGGATTGCCGCCGATATTCGTCATATCAAGCCGGTTCCTACCTCATTAAATGTCTCGCTCGACACATCGGCCCTGGGGCGGGTTCTCTATTGGAGCGGCTGGCTGCTGCCGCTTTTGGCGGTAGGCATTGTTTACGTATGGCAAAGTCGACAGCGTCGCTTGCGGCTGGACACGGCTTATGCCCGGGATCAGCGAGCGCGACGCGTCGCCCTTAAAATTCTGGCTGACGCCCGCTATTCTACCTCAGAGCGACCCGCTAATGCCGCCGGACACGCTCTACTGGGCTACCTGTCCGACAAACTCAACACGCCGACTGCCGGCTTAACAACCAACAACTTGGTTAACCTGCTCAGGCAATCCAGGTTAGAAGCCAATCTGGTTGACCGGGTTGAAACGCTCTTGCACCAAATTGATATCGGACGCTTTGCGCCCGCCGGACGGTTTGCGCCCATTGCGGAAGAGTCGGCCCAATCAATACTCACCGACACACAACAGTTAATCAACGATCTTGAAAAATCATTTGGCAAACGACGATGAAAGCAATTAACAATTATCAAGTAACAATTAACAATTATAAATTGTTGGTTTGGGTGGGGGTGTTACTGTTTTTTGCTGCACCTTTGGCTTTAGCTCAGTCGGTTAGCCCTACCGAGGCAATGCTGGTTGGGAATCAGCATTACGAAGCGGGGCAATATATTGAAGCGGTTGATGTGTATGAGACAATTGTGGCCGCAGGTGTGGAAGATAGCATCCTCTACTATAATTTGGGCAATGCTTACTACAAACGGGGCGACTTGGGGCGGGCTATTCTTAACTATCGCCGGGCGCAATACCTTGACCCCCGCGACGCCGACATAGCCGCCAATTTAGCCGTAGCCCAAACACAGACATTAGACCGGTTTGAGGAATCTAATGAAGAATCCCTGACAAATCTAATCCAGGCTGCCGAAGAGTGGCTAACTTTGGGTGAAGCCTCAATTCTGGCCCTGGTTTTGTGGTTGCTGGTCAGCGCTTTTGCTATTATGGCAATTGTCTCTACGCGGTTGCGGCGCATTAGCTTGTGGGCAATTGGGGTATTAGGTTTTTTTCTGGTAGCCGGCTTGCTCTCTATGACTAACCGTTCTTACACGCTGCGCGTCTCTCCCCCGGCTGTGATTGTGGCCCAGGCAGTTGATGTTACCAGCGGTCCCGGCTCTGCCGAGCAATATCTGGTTGAGTTCAACCTGCACTCCGGGGCCGAGGTTAGCTTGATAGAAAGCCGCCCCGGTTGGCGGCGGATTGCCTTACCCGGCGAGGATTTTCAAGGGTGGGTTCCATCCCAGGCAGTTGAGAGAGTGATAGAAGAGGATTGATAGCCAGAAGAAGGAACAATCAATGTTAGCTAAAGAACAGCGCTACCATACGCTTGAAGAGTATTTTGTTCTCGAGCAAAAAGCAGAGTATAAAAGCGAGTATCACCGGGGTAAAATTGTGGCAATGGCCGGCGCGTCACTAGAACACAATCGGATAGTTAGCAATGTCCATGCAGCCTTGTACAATATGCTTGAGGCAAAATTGTGTGATGTGTTTGCAAGTGATCTACGACTGTGGATAGAGAAGAAAAGCCGAGTTGTTTACCCCGATGTTATGGTTATTTGTGGTGAACCTGAGTTGGTTACAGGCCGAACCGACACGATTACCAATCCAAAAGTCATTATCGAAGTGTTATCTGAGTCGACAGAGCGATATGACCGTGGCCATAAGTTTCAGGCATATTGGACCTTAGATAGCTTTGAGGAGTATGTTTTAATTGACCAATATCGCATTCGCGTGGAGTATTTTCGACGAGTAAGTGAAAAAGAGTGGCTTTTGCGTGTTTTAACAAAACTAGATGAGACATTGCAACTGGAATCGCTTGGAGTTGAGATACCGCTCAGTCAAATTTACCGTAATGTTACGGGGGAAGAGCAGTAAAAAAGCTCACCGGATTGTTCTGGAAAAGGTTGTCTAAACGGGTAAGTTATTAAATCCTTAGCCCTAACGCAGCTTAATATGCAAATCCTTCAACTGCGACTCGGATACCTCGGTGGGCGCGCCGGCCATTAAATCTATGGCGGCCTGACTCTTGGGAAAGGCGATGACCTCGCGGATGTTGGGTTCCCCGGCCAGGAGCATCACCAGCCGGTCAATGCCGGGCGCGATGCCGCCGTGGGGAGGCGTACCGTACTCAAATGCTTCCAGCATATGTCCAAACCGTTCTTTGGCCTCTTCCATATCCAGGCCAATCAGGCCAAAAATTTTCTCTTGCAAATAGCGTTGATGAATCCTGATGCTGCCTCCGGCAATTTCATAGCCGTTTAAAACTAAATCGTGCTGTTTACCTCTGGCTTTGCCGGGGTCGGCGTCAAGTAAAGGAATGTCCTCATCCATTGGCGCGGTGAAAAGATGGTGACAGGGATCCCATCGATTTTCTTCTTCATTCCACAGTAGAAAAGGAAAGTCAATTATCCAGCAAAAGGCCAACGTATTGTCATCGCGCAACCCCAACCTGTCGCCCAACTCCAGGCGCAGCCGCCCTAGCGACTCATTGGCTACGTCCCCCTTGTCGGCCACAAAGAGCAACAGGTCGCCCTGCTCCCCCTCTAGCCGGCTAATAATGGCATTCACTTCATCAATCGATAGAAACTTGGCAAAAGAAGATCGCCCGGCAATGCCCCGCACAGTATCGGTAATTGGAGCGGAAACCGCAGGGGGATCGACAACCAACCAGGCCAGTCCCTTGGCTCCAAACTCCTTGACAAAATCGGTCAGCCCGTCAATTTGCTTGCGGCTGTAGTTGCCCAAACCTTTGGCGTTAATGCCTTTAACAATCCCCCCGGCAGCGACGGTTCCGCTAAAAACCTTAAATTCGCTGTTGGCGACAATCGGGCTGATGTCGCTCAACTCTAATCCAAAACGAATATCGGGATTATCCCGGCCATAGCGATTCATCACGTCATCGTAGCCGAGACGTGGAAATGGTTTGCGCATTAGCTTTTTATTGGACACGTGGGTTTCTACCAAACCAATCATCATCCGTTCGATGATGTCCAGCACATCCTTTTGGTCGGTAAAGCTCATTTCCAGGTCAAGCTGGGTAAACTCCGGCTGACGGTCGCCGCGCTGGTCCTCGTCGCGGAAGCAGCGGGCAATTTGAAAGTAGCGGTCGTAACCGGCTATCATAAGCAGTTGCTTGAGCTGTTGGGGGCTTTGGGGCAGGGCATAAAACTGACCCGGATGAACCCGACTGGGAACCAAATAATCCCGAGCGCCCTCGGGGGTGGTTTTGAACAGGATAGGCGTTTCGATTTCGATAAAGTCTTCGTCGGCTAAAAAGTTACGGATGTAGCGTACCACGTTATGGCGCAACACTATATTACGCTGCATCCGTTCCCGGCGCAGGTCCAGGTAACGATAGCGCAGCCGGATGGTTTCATCTACCGGCGTCTCTTTGTTAATATCAAAGGGGGGCGTTTTGGCCGTGTTCAGAATACTCAGACGTTGTCCTTCAACCTCAATTGCACCTGTCTCCAGATTTGGGTTTTCTTGTCCCTCTGGCCGATGACGGACCCGGCCCGTTACCTGAATTACGTACTCATTTCTTAAAGCGTGGGCCGCGTCGTGCATGTCGGCATTGGTGTCGGGGTCAAAAACAATTTGGGTTAAACCCCATCGGTCTCGCAGGTCTATAAAAATAAGACCTCCGTGGTCTCGACGCCGGTGGACCCAGCCGGACAGGGTCACTTCTTCTCCTTGGTGTTTGGCGCCAAGTTGGTTGCAGGTGTGTGTTCTGAACATGTTGTTTCCTCAATAATAAAAAATTTGGGGAGGTTGCTTGCTTAAGCAACCCAGGGTTGTTCAGTTCTAAGATGCGGTGTATTTTTTGAACCGCCAAGAACGCCAAGGACGCAAAGAATTTATAAAAATCTTGGCGATCTTGGCGTTCTTGGCGGTAAAATCACCAGCAATTGGTGAGAACTGAACAGCC
>JAJRVO010000815.1 GCA_024277275.1 Chloroflexota bacterium | reverse complement strand
ATTAGCAGACCGCCGGAAGTTTGAGGGTCCCATAAAATCATCTGCCGGTCCTCGGAGAGGGTGGAAGCAAAGGTAACATCTTTTTCAAAGTGAAGTTTGTTGTTTGCCGCTCCGCCGGGAAAGACAAAATCGGCGGCATAGACGGCGACGCCATCTAAAAGGGGCGTCTGGTTCATTTCAAAAACAAATTTGCAATTGGATGTCCGGGCCATTTCCAGAGCGTGACCAAGAAGGCCAAAACCGGTCACATCGGTAACTGCCTTGATGCCTCCGGTTGCTTGCGCGGCCTGGGCTGCGGTTCGGTTAAGTTGTTTTATGGCGTCAACCATGTTGGCGACGTGGGCCGGGTCGGCAATTTCTCGTTTGAGGGCGGTGCTGATAGTTCCTGTGCCCAGGGGTTTGGTCAGGACCAGCGCATCGCCGGGTTGAGCGCCGCCCTTGGTAAAGATACGATCCGGGTGAACAAAGCCGGTCACGGCCAGGCCATATTTTGGCTCGTCGTCGTTAATGGTGTGCCCTCCGGCAATCACCGCTCCGGCTTCGATGACCTTGTCTGCGCCGCCGCGCAAGATTTCGGTGACAATGGCCGGGTCCATACTGGCAGGAAAAGCGCCGAGATTGAGGACAAAAACAACCTCGCCTCCCATGGCGTAAACATCGCTCATTGAGTTGGTGGCGGCAATAGCGCCGTAGTCGTATGGGTCGTCAACAACCGGGGTAAAAAAATCAACCGTACTGATAATGGCTTGCTCATCGTTTAATTTGTAAACGGCGGCATCATCGGCCACGCCAAGACCAACCAAAAGATTGGGGTGGTTGGAGTTATTAAATAGATTTTGCAGCGGGCGCAGCACCTGCGCCAGGGCCTCCGGCCCCATTTTGCTGGCTCACCCGGCACATTTAGCCATTGCGGTCAGCTTAACTTGTTCGTGGGTCAAGGGTAACTCCTTATCAAAGTAGACTATATGGTAGCTATTCAGTTATTCCATTCAAAGCTGTTGAAATAACGGTAATTGGTAATTAGTAAGTAGTTATTAGCCCAAATTACTATTTACCAATCACCAATTACCCGTAAAAGTAGTGAGTACGTGTTCAAGCTGAATAGTTACATTTATTTTACTCTATTCCGGGCTTAAGGCAAACGTGTTAAGAAAGCTTGCTACCGTACACTTTTGATAGTAGGTTGGGTTGAATGAGTGAACACGGACGACCCGCCCAAAACGTGTTGGGTTTCGCTCAGGATTATGCTAAAAAGCGGATAATGAAACCCAACCTGGCCCGGATTATCAGATGATTTTGGCTCAACCCAACCGACCGCTTAAAAGTGTACGGTAGTGAATAAGAAAGAGTCAAAACCTACTCACGCAAGAATTGTCTGAACAACCCTAAAATGTGCAGTGGATGCCGTACCCAGCGATGCCAAAAGAAAGACTGAGGGCTGCTTATGCCGTAATACAAACCCAGCCACCACTCGGGGGGAAAGAAGGTGTCGTGTAGAATACGAGGGTAGCCCTTCTCTCTCTGCCGGGCCAGTGAACGACGAGGCCAGCCCTGAAATTCCTGACCAATATCTTGGGGGACACGACCAATTTTTAGAGGGGCTGTTTGTCTCAGGTTCTCGGATAAGGGGGTCATCCAATGAACAAGGGAGAGGATGTTGAGGATGCGGGGATATTTTTGTTCGACTCGCTGCCAGTTGATTTCGGCAGCAAAGCGCTCGGCAAAGCCTACAATGTCGGCCAACCAAATGAGGCTGAAGGGGACGGCAATGTTGGCGATGTGGTAGCACAGATGCCACAGCATATCCTGGTGGCCCAGAGTGTAAGCGGCGACTCCCTGCGGCAGGGTAAAAGAGAGCGGGGGGCCGGTCAGGTCATCCATTGTCATCGAGACTGGGGCGTCATCGTGAAAGAGGTTGTGATGCACCTCAACGCTGATTAGCATCCCTTTTGTATGGCGGCTGGCGGCGGTTAGGTGTTTGCTGGGAAGAGGGGAGGATTTTGGATTTTGGATTTTGGATTTTGGATTTTGGATTGGAGATTGGGAAATTGGAGGTTGGGAGATTGTGGGTTGGAGATTGGGAGATTGAGAGTTGGGGAGGGGGGCGTTGAAGCCTAGTTCTGTCAGGAGGTATTGAGCCTGCGTGGCCTGGGTGGGATGAACCAGCAGATCGATATCGCGCATGGGGCGGAGGCCGGGTTGGGGGTAAATAAGGTGAGCCAGGGCCGCGCCTTTGAGGATGAGTGCCTGGATACCGGCGGCCTGGTACGCGGTCAGAATTTCGGTCAATACCTCTCCCCGGACCTGGTTGGCGTGTTTATGGCGGAGGTAGAGTCCTTGCAGTTCGCGTTTGATGGCAGGTGGGAGAGACACGCCCGCAGCTTGTAAATGGGTGTAGAGCAGCGGAGCCAGCCCGTGGGTTTCGGCCTGGGTTGGGATTTCCTGCCATTTGGTGAATGCGCCGGCGGCTTGCTCCAGTTGCCGGTAATTGGTTGAATTATGTGTGATGCGGGCGCAGTGTGTCAGAAAAGTGTACAAAGGGAATCACTTCTTTTTAAACCCGGCCTGTGCTTGTCGCCGGAATTGGTTGATTAACGTTTTGGGCAAGGGAATGACCCGATAATGTTTGACATTAAACGTGTAACGTGTTGGCCTGAATTTGTCTGGCGTACTGTGCGCTATTCTTAAGGAATCGGGATTAAATAACTGTCTCATTTCAAAGCGCAGTAAATGGTAATTAGTAATTAGGGATTGGCTTAATAACCAATTACCATTTACCAATTACAATGTTGAGGGACAGTTATTTAATTCTCATTACTAATATCAGAACGAGTGCCAATCACCCCGGCATTTTGCCGGTATTAGTAGATCCAATCTTTACGCCAAAATGAGAATTGCTGCTGGTCCTCCGTTGAAGCTGCAAGATTAGCGTGATTGCTCTGCAACGGCTATAATAAAGGTTTGCTTCTGCGACGATTGATTCGCCGCATACTTAGCAAAGTAATTTGTAAAACATCATCGGGTTGAGCGCGCGACTTGGCTCAACGGAGTCAAGGAGTACTTTTAGTGAATTTTGAACAATTTTCTTTCGACCGGCGCATCGTCGCCCGAATTAAGGCAGTTGGTTACACCACGCCTACCCCAATTCAGCAGCAAGCCATCCCCGTGGCGCTTGAGGGGCGTGATGTGATGGGCTTAGCCCAGACCGGCACCGGCAAAACCGCAGCTTTCATCCTGCCTATTCTGCAGCGGCTAACCAAAGGCCCGTTGCGTCAAGTGCGCGCCCTCATCGTTGCGCCCACACGTGAACTCGCTGAACAGATTTACCAGATGGGTCTTGACCTTGCCAAAAACACCAAAGTGCGCAGCGTATCCGTCTATGGCGGCGTGAGCAAAGTTTCTCAGATCTCGCGGCTGCGGAGTGGCGTAGAGATTGTCATTGCTTGCCCTGGCCGCCTGCTCGACCTTGTTAACGATGGCGAAATCGATCTATCGCGCGTTGAGGTGCTGGTGTTGGACGAAGCTGATCGCATGTGCGATATGGGCTTCCTGCCCGACATTCGTCGCATTCTCAAGCTACTGCCGGCCCAACGCCAGACACTTTTCTTCTCAGCCACAATGCCAAAGGATATCCGCAAATTGGCAGATAATATCCTCAAAAATCCGGTCACCGTTCAAATCGGCAAGATTGCTCCGGCCAAGACCGTTTCACACGCGCTCTATCCGGTGCCCGACAATCTCAAGAAAAGTCTTCTGTTGGCAATGTTGCAACAGACGCCCACAGGCCGCGTCCTGATCTTTACCCGCACTAAGTATCGCGCCCGTAACCTGGCCCGTGACCTGGAAAAACGTGGTTTTCGTGCGGCAGCGTTGCAGGGTAACATGTCGCAGAATCAACGACAGAAAGCGATCAACGGCTTTCGCGATGGAAAATACGACATTCTTGCCGCCACCGACGTTGCCGCGCGCGGCATAGACGTGTCGGAAATATCGCATGTAATCAACTTCGACATCCCCGATACCGTCGACGCCTACACTCACCGGATTGGTCGCACCGGTCGCGCCCACCAGTCTGGTGAAGCATTTACGTTTGCAGGACAAGCGGATGAGCAGATGATACAAGACATTGAAAAATTGCTAGGGACACGAATCGAGCGGCGGCGGTTACCTGATTTTAATTACGGCAGTTTCATACCGGAAAGCCAATTTCAGGAGAACCGTTCAAAACCGCCACAAAAAACACTATCACGCCACAAGCGAAACCATATTGACAGCAACAAAGGTGGCAATAGCCCACGCCGCCGCTCGCAGCGACATAAATAAAAGACTTGTTCCCAAATAAAGCGTCATACAACAATAGAACGCAGATAACGCAGACCGCGCAGATTTTTGCGGGTTTTTAATAAGCAAAGCGGCTTTATCTGCGCTGATCAGCCTAATCAGCAAAATCAACGTTCTATCTTTTAAAGGGGAACAACTCTAATATTGCTGTCTGGCTAGCGCCCAAAAATAAGACAATTACGGGCCTGCAAAGTCAAATTCAATACAAAAATGACTCCATAAGCGCAACCAATTTCTATAAACAGAAGGGTAGTAATTCGCTTACATTTTTTTGTTAGGTTTTCTTGGCTGCCTCAATATATTGAACCCCATCAATTCCTTTGAAATCTACATCTTGGGTCCAAAGTGTTGCATTTGATGACTGGGCTGTCGCTAATATGATACTATCTGCCATTGGTACCTTTAACTCAAGTGATATTTTTGCAGCGCTTAAGGCTAATGTTGTATCAAGGTTCACCACTTGCCCTTGTTCCATTAAGGCGACAACTTGTAATGCATCCCCTTCACTTCGTTGTTGATGAACTCGTTTGAAAACTTCGTAAATAGTGATGACTGGTATAACTAACTCTTCAATATTTTCAACCGCTTTTGCAAAAAAATCAGCGTTTGGGCCATCAGCAAAATACTCCAACCAACCGGATGAGTCGACAACGTTCATACTCGGTCAACCTCACGTTCAACAGATGTATTAATTCCTTTAAGAAAACCGCGCATTGAAGACATTGATTTGATAGGGATAAGTTCAATTCGATTGTCGTATAAAATAGCTTGAACTTTTTGGCCAGGTTGAAGGTCTAAAGAGCGTCGGATAGCTTTGGGAATAACGACCTGAAACTTGGGGGACACTGTTACTTTATACACACGAAACTCCTAACGATAACATAATTGTAATACAGAAATTATATCATCACCCGCCTGTTAACGCAATATCAAACGATTGAGAAAATTGAAAACACGGTATCTACGAAAACCTAACGCCTGAGTTTAGCCGATTGCGGGTTAGTGAATGTACCCGCAATCACCAAAACGATTGTTGCCTAAAAAACTTTCAATAAGAGCCAGGATTAGCAATTCGCCTGCATTGGCTTTGGTGCGATCCGTTCGTCCGAAACCGTATCAATAGATACGGGGGATGGGCGGTAAAGAACAACTGACCATTGTTCTTTAACAACTGTAGATTGATGTTGGTGCGATGATACCATATCTGGTAGGTGTCATCAAGCCCAACCGCCTAGATGGTTAGGCTGACAGCATCATCCCCTGGGGGGCGACTGGTTCTCAAACTTCAGAAGCGGGATGAAATGGCGGAAAGCAACGAACCAGACGTTGACTATCCCGTCTAGCAGGTGGCTATGGTTAGCGCAAGCGAAGCTGTGTCCGAAGCGTCGTCAAGTAGAACCGGCCTACACTGGTTATCAGGCCGGGTCCAAAATGGATATGTATCTTGGGCTACACAGTCAAAGCGGGTGTAGTAACCATCCCACATAGATACCGGCGTAAAGCAGCAACCTACGGTCACAAACCCATCAATCTACGGAACGGAGTAACTCCCCGGTCGCTCTCGGATAATAATCCGAGCAGGCAGCCAAGCCGCAAGCTACGGGGAGTAGGATGCCCTAAGAAGCCAACGCCTGGGGTAATGCCCAGGATATGCTGACGTAGGGCGGGTATTCGGGATGGTAAGGGTACAATATGGAGGCCGAAGCTTATGACACACGTCTCTGACGTAGTGAAGCTCGGACTTATGTCCACCTCCGAACGTGCATTTACCAAGCGACCTATTCTGGTAACGGTTTAGGT
>JAJRVO010000814.1 GCA_024277275.1 Chloroflexota bacterium | reverse complement strand
GTTATCCGGCTGCAGGGCCAATAGATGTTTGAACTTTTCCAACTCTTTGGGCACGGCTTCCATATCCCGGTTAATGATGGGATCGTGCCGGTAGGCATCCAGCCCCGTGGTCAGATGATGCACCCGCGCAATCCAGTCCTCAAGGCCGTGGGCCATATTGAGCAGGTAATCGTCTAAAACGGGGTCTTCTTCGCGCTCAATTTCTTTAAAAACTAATTCGTGATACTCTATGGCTTTGGCCAGCTTTTGCCTTAGCTCAGAGCTGCGCAGTTTGTCGATGTTAAACTCTTGCCGAATGACATCATCCAACAGGATTTGATAGAATTTATCATCGCGCAGAGTCGACCAAACAATAAGCGATTCACCGGTTACTCCAAAGAGAAGCCAAAGCCACCACTCCCCCGGAAACCAGGACAGGTTTAAAAGCGACATCCCCACAGCGATAATTGTCATAGCAATTATCAGCGCGCTCTCCGGGCGATAGATGGCGTAAGAGAGAACGGATTTGCGAAGCTGTTCTTCTACGCTTTGGCTGAGTTTCTTTTTGAGCATTGGTTTACCGTTAACTCACTCCGCAGTGTTTGCGGGGTCGCTTGCAGTCGGGCCGCTATTTGGGCCAGGTTCAGATTGTGATTTGTTTGCGTCATCGCCATTCTCCTGTTGGGATAAACGATCAAGTCGGGCGGCGGGGTCGCCCGGCTCGTAGCCGATATCGCCGACAAAACAGAACGAGCGAATCAGGTTAAAGGTATCGAGGCCCAGGTCGCGCAGAGAAACATTGCTGTCTTTTAGCAGCCCTTTGACCGCATTGTGCAACTGGCTCCACTCCTGCCGCCAGAATGCCTCCTGAATTTGCTCCGGCTTCATCTGATTATCCCCGTATGCCTGGAAAAATTCAAGAAATGTTTGCGACTCTTCATCCTCTTGTTCTGTGTCCTCTATAATACTCTGTTCCAAAATAGGGAACAAGTCGCGCATCAGGTCCGGGTAGCGACCGGAGAGAGTCAGCAGCAGAGACACTGTCTGTATCACCGGCCGGTCAATCTTCTCCCGGCGATCGGCCCAGAAAATCTTGATGAGTTTGAGGACGTTGATGAGCCGTTTGGCCGAGCGCGGCGTCAGTTGTACCCGCTCCAAGCAGCGACGCACGGCTGCATATTCCGCTTCGGAGAACTTTATAACCTCGGCCGACATTGCCTGCTCAACCGCTGCCTCATCCTCTCCCGGCGAGTGGTCGAGCGGCCTTAGCGCCTCGCTGGGACGGAGTGTTGGATCGCTTTCCGGTCTTTGCCCCGGTCCATCTGTGCCGCCCGGTTCCGTTGTGGCATCTTGCTTTGGCTCAACAGCGACATCCATTTGGGCCAGCAGATAATTGGGTACGGCTTGTTTTTGTAGCTGACGCACCCGGTACGGCACTTGAATAATCTTTTCGATGTAATCCAGACCGGAAGGGTCGCCCCGGCGAACCAGGATGTCTTCGTACTCCTTTTCCAGGGCGCGGGTGATGTAGCGCACGTCCAGGGCCAGCACCACCACAAACAGGCTGGTTTTGAGCAGAAGTTGGGCCGCTTCCAACACCTGGACCACCTTGTCCGGCGGGCAGCGGTCCAGGTCGTCGATATACAACACCACCCGCACCGGGCCGCGCGGAAAAAGCTCGCGGAAACGCATCTCTTTTGGAGCAAGGCGACTATCTGCCTGCTTTGGCCTTGATAGCGCCAGGCTATCTGATAGCTCGACTAAATCCAACTGAACCTGGTGCATCAGCCCCAGTTGTTCCTGATAAAAGCCGTCTTGCAGCCGGGTTTGCACAAAATGAAGGGCCGACTCATAACGAGCGGCCAGACCGATTTTGGCCCGAAGGCGTTCAATTTCTGTGTTCAGGGCGGTAATTTCTGTTTGACGTTTGGCAAGCTCTTTTTCTTTCTTGGCTCGATTTGCCTGACGTGTCGCCTCTTGCTCCTGAATGAGTTGCCGCTCTTTCTCGGCGCGGAGGGTTTGGAATTTGTTGTAGCTGTCCATCACCGTCTCGCCCCAGCGGTTGAGGCCCTTTTGCAGGGGCGGCAAAATAGAGGCCAGAGCCGAGAGGACTGCCACCACGGTTGCCGGAAGTTGAATCTGCTGAATTAACCCGGCCAGCACAAAGGCTACCACCGCAAACAGCCCAATGATAACAAAGAACATAAACTCTTTGCGATCCTGGCGGGCCAGCTCAAACAACTTTGAAAACGAGGGTTTGATGTGTTCAAGGTTAATCTCTGTCTCGCCCAGGTCTGCGCTGCGCTTAACCTGGGTTCTGAACGCCTCAAAGGCGCTGCCCAATACCTCTTTAAATTGAGCCGCAATTAGCTCTCCGGCCTCGTCCACTTTGGCTTTAACCGCTTCGCTGTCAGGCGACAGGGGGGCGGTGAGCGCGTCCAACTCTGTTTGGAGCGCAGTTAATTTAGCCTGCCGGTTATCAAGGGCGTTCTGTTTTTCTTTAAGCGTGGACTGAACCTCGCCCTGTAACTGGCGCAACACGTCCCACAAGTGATCGTCCACGTCGCCCTCTGCGCTTTGCTGCCACGTTTTGTACTCCTTGCCCAGATTATGTTCCAGTAACAGGTTGCGCTCATCGTCGCTCATTTGGTTGAGCGCCCGCCAGACGCGGCCTCCTGCCGGCGGGTCGACTCCGGCCTGTTCCAGGCGCTTCTCCAGCGTCAGTTGGCGGCTGAGTTCGACAAAGATGGTTTGCATCAGGCTGGCCCACAGGTTGGATTTGGCGTAGGTCCAGGCGTTGAAGTTTATCTGGTAGATGTGTCCCACAAAGGGCGAAGCTTTTTCTTCGTTGGCGACTTGTTCTGACGACGATTCGGAGGAATCGCTTTCTTTTGGCGCCGGCCACGCTTTGGCCGGTTCCAGCTTGAGGCCGCGAATGCGGTTGATTTCGTCTTGCATCAGGTGCATCACAAAGGATTTGCCGCTGCCCCACCCCCCCAGGATGCCGACGGCGATAGGCGGTTCCAAATCACGCAGCATCAGCATTTTAGCCAGCGCGTTGACTTCCCCGACAATATTAAGCCGGTCTGGCCCGTGGGCGGCGTCGTTGCGGAAGCTTTGTCCCAGCACGCTTATTTGGCCGGGTTTCCAGCTTTTGGCCGCGGCTTCGGCTTGAGAGCTAAGAGCGTGTTTCTTAAAGACCGCAGAGGTTTTTTGCGAGACATTTTTAAGCGAATTTGTCCCGGTTATGAACCTGACTTACAGTTAAAATCGGCTTCAGAAACCTCTGCGGTCTGGTCTACACGATTTAAGAAACACC
>JAJRVO010000813.1 GCA_024277275.1 Chloroflexota bacterium | reverse complement strand
GGAATTTTTAAATATTTTTAACAATGGCGTAATCAATTTGCACCCCGCTTATTTGCCGTTCAATCGGGGCGCATATTCCAACGTTTGGAGTATCATCGACAATACGCCTGCGGGAGTAACGCTACATTACATTGATGAAGGAATAGATACAGGAAATATTATTGCTCAGAGAGAAGTAATTGTTGAATCCGTAGATACCGGTGAAACATTATACCGAAAATTAGAGGTAACTTCAATAGAGCTTTTTCAAGAGATATGGCCTTTAATCAAGGCTGGCCAAATTATACGCCGGTTACAAGAAAAAGAAATAGGCACTTATTATCGTATACGTGATGTAGAAAAGATAGACAGGATTGACCTGGACCAAACCTATACAGCCAGAGAATTAATTAACATTTTGCGGGCGCGTACTTTTCCCCCTTACAAGGGGGCTTATTTTGAGGCAGATGGCAAGCGAGTTTATTTACAGTTGCAGTTGGAATATGCGTCAGATGAAGGTTGTGAAGGAGGTATTTGAATAGCTCGTATCCTTGATGCCATAGCCAAAAGCATATCGAACCCCGTCCCTTTACACCGGAGGACTTTAACATTAATGAGCCGCTTGTCAACGAAATTCAACGAACCGGGATTAGCCTAAAATGGTAAATCATATCATCATCAACAATCGAAAAATCGGCAAAAGCGAGCCTGTATACATCATTGCCGAAATGTCGGCCAATCATAATCAGGATTTTGAGCAGGCAGTACGCATTATGGAGGCTGCCCAAGAAGCCGGGGCTGATGCCGTCAAGTTACAAACATATACTCCAGATACCATTACTATTGACTGCAATAATCAATATTTTCAAATTGGCAAAGGCACAATTTGGGAAGATCATAACCTTTATGCTCTGTACGGCGAAGCCTTCACCCCCTGGGAGTGGCAGCCCAAACTCAAAAAAATTGCGGATGATCTGGGATTAGACCTGTTCTCGTCACCCTTCGATCATACCGCCGTAGATTTTCTGGAAGAAATGGATACGCTTATGAGGTTGCTTCATCAACAGAATGGGCGTTTCAGAAATTCGAGCCGGTTTTTCGGCCAAATCTGTTTATAGATATTGCTCAACGATGGGGAAGTGTGGCGGGATTGGAAGCGGCAGAAGCCTTTGAACTGGTGCGATCCATTTATTAGGAAGGACTATTAAAAAATGAAAAAACGGGTGTTATACGGCGTGGCAAACTATGAAGAAATTGTGCGGGAGCATGGTTATTTTGTAGACAAAACAGAATACATCAAGAAGCTGGAAACCATAAAAAACCCTGTCTTTCTGCGTCCCCGGCGCTTTGGTAAATCGCTGCTGTGCCGGATACTGGAATGTTATTACAACATCAACCAAAAAGACGACTTCGAGGAACTGTTTGGGCATACCTATATTGGGCAAAACCCCACGCCGCTGCGCAACACCTTCTTTGTCCTTCACCTGGATTTCTCGACTGTGGACCCGACCGGTACGCTTGAGGAGATTGAAAAAGATTTTGACCTGACCTGTAATTTGCGTATGGATACCATAGTTAGTCTGTACCGGCGGTGGTTTCAGGACAAAATAATCATACAAATGGAGGAGAGCGCTTCCGCTAACCTTAGACGAATATTGGACTTTATTCAAAAAAATGACCTACCCTTACTCTACGTCATCATAGACGAATATGACAACTTTGTCAACCAACTCATCACCGCTCACAAAGATTATTTGTATCGCGCTCTGACAGCAGATGATAGTTTTTTAAAAACTTTTTTTAAAGCGTTGAAGGAAGGTCGAAAAACAGGAACTGTGGCCAACGTCTTTGTGACCGGAGTGCTGCCAATCACAATGGATGATCTGGCCTCGGGCTACAATATTGCCCAGTTCATTACGCTCGATAGGCAATTTGAAAGTATGCTGGGCTTTACTCAAGACGAAGCAGACCGGCTTCTGGATGAAATCTTTCAGGATTATCCCTTGCCGGCCGACAAGCGGTCTGAAGTGGATGAAATTATTCGTAGCTATTACAACGGCTATCACTTTGTCAATCCCGAAGGTGAAGCTGTTTACAATTCGACCAGTCTGATATTCTTTCTCGATAAACTCTGCCGCTTCCTGGAAATTCCCAAGCGACTGATTGACATCAACCTGAAAACAGACATCTCGTGGGTCAGGCGGCTAACCGCTTCCAACCCGCAGCGCGCAGAGGAATTTGTTGACCAACTGGCCTTGCAGAACCGAATACTCTTTGACGAATCGCTATTGGTTGAAAAATTCAATATGTCGCAATTCTTTGAGAAAAGCTTTTACCCGATCTCATTTTTTTACCTGGGCATGTTGACCCGAGGCGGCGATTTTGTGATGCGCTTGCCCAATGTCAATATGCAGCAGATTTTTACAGAATACTTCAACGAAATTCACCGAATTGATGTGTCCACCAAATATGAAGATATGATGCAGGGCTTTGTCAACCGGCCAGACCTATCCAAACTCTTTGCGGATTACTGGGAACTTTACATCTCTCAATTCCCGGAAGCTATCTTTCAGCAGGTGAACGAGAACTTCTATCGCACCACCTTTTTTGAACTATGCAGTCGCTATCTATCCCGCTGGTTCACCTGGAACGTAGAGCGGTCATACCCACAAGGCAGAACCGATTTAGAATTTGTAGGCAAATATCACGAAAAGTTTGCCGGTTTGCGGCTGGTGATTGAGTTCAAGTACTATTCCAATACCGAGTTCAAGAAATTCAAAACTGCCATTGCGGATTTTGCCCTGCAAGAAGAAGATACGCGGCAGATAGCCGGCTATGTAGAAGGCTTGATGCAGGAATACCCGGAGGCCAGAGTATCGCAATTTGTAATCTATTGTTTTGGCAATCAGGGCTTTCGGGTGTTTGAGGTTTAACAAGCGTAATATTAAGGAGGTATTTGCATGGCTCGCATCCCTGATGCCATAGCCAAAAGTATTCAGCAGTTTATGATAGCCGTACAGCAGCGACAGCGGGTTGAGGCTGTTTATCTTTATGGGTCTTATGTCAAGGGAACAGCCGCAGAATGGAGTGATATTGATTTAGCTATAGTATCGCCAGATTTTTCTGATGATTTGTTTCAGGAGCAGTTGGCTTTGATGCTCCTGGCCGCCAAAATTGACGATCGTATCGAACCCCGTCCTTTTACACCGGAAGGTTTTAACATTAATGAGCCGCTTGTCAACGAAATTCAACGAACCGGGATTAGCCTAAAATGATAAATCATATCATCATCAACAATCGAAAAATC
>JAJRVO010000812.1 GCA_024277275.1 Chloroflexota bacterium | reverse complement strand
TCTTCCGCCGCGCGTCGATCTGCTAAAAATAGATGTACCCGCTTCGGCCACCCCGCAAACCGAGTGGCGAATGGCAAAAGTGTCGCGCCAGCCTTATTACCAAACAGTACCCAAACAGCACAGAAACATAGACAAGGATTTTGATTATCAAGTTTATGTTAATCTCGACACGCTGGAACCCGGCTCTGATGTCCACATCTTTGCGGTGGAAAAGCTGGTATCGGTAGTGCCCATGACCATAGACTTAACCGCGCCGGTAATACTACAGGAGGCAGCCCAATTTTATAACGGGAACTCATAGCGCGGCAAGCCGCAAATTAACAATGAGCAATTAACAATGAACAAATAATTCTCGCGGATAACGCAAATGTTGCGAGGTAATACTATAATGCTTTTACAACTTGCCGGAATTTTCCTCAACGTTATAACCCCCGTATTCGCCCTGGTTGTAATCGGCTACCTAGCCGGGCCACGGCTAAATCTAGAAGCGCGAACCCTTTCTCGATTTTCCTACTTTATCTTGATACCCGCCCTTGTTTTTAATATTATCAGTACAGCTAAGTTTCAGGTTGCCCTGGCTACCCAAATGATTATCTACATCCTGATTGTGCATATTGGCTGTGTTCTGCTTGGTGTTTTGGTAGCCTGGTTGCTAAAGCGTTCAGCAAAAATGGTTGCAGCATACGCCCTGATTGCAGTTTTTGGAAATGTGGGTAATTTTGGACTACCACTTATTGAGTTCAGACTGGGTAAAGAGGCCTTGCTGGCCGCAACCGTTTACTTTCTGGCTATTATGACCTTTGCCTTTATCATTGGGGTTGGAGCGGCCAATTGGAACAACGGCGGCGGATTGAGCGCAATTTTGGCTATTTTCAAAACGCCGGCTCTCATTGCGCTGGTTCCGGCCTTGTTGTTTAACTGGGGCAACATTGAGCCGCCGTTATTTTTGTCTCGGATTATCGCCCTGTTAAGCGGAGCGACAATACCCACCATGTTGGTTGCCCTGGGGGTACAGTTGGCCGAAATGGATAAATTTAAATTCAGTTCAGATGTGGTGATAGCCAGCGCGGTTCGACTGGTCGGCGGGCCAATAGCCGCGCTGCTGCTGGTTGTCCCCTTTGGGTTAACCGGCATAGAGCGTGGGGCCGGGGTGTTTCAGGCCGCCATGCCCGCCGCCGTACTAACCTCCATCATCGCTATGGAACACAACCTGCTTCCCGATTTTGTAACGACCACCGTTTTGTTCTCTACCCTGGCCAGCGTCGTCACGCTAACAATTGTACTGGCCGTGGTCTGACGCTCTCTCCCATTTGCAAACATCTTTCGTTACTACTCAGGCATGTCATTTCGACCAAAGGGAGAAATCCCTCTGACCTACCTTTTGCTCCTCAGGAAGCTGGTAAAAGCAGAACCTACCGTACTCTTAATCCGGCGTAACTACCTAGCTGTGCGGGCTTAGATGTTGAGTATAGCGGTAATTAGTAAATGGTAATTGGTAATTTGGCCCAATCACTTAAGTGAAACGTCTTACTAATAACCAATTACCCGTACTAAAGCGCCGTATTTGGCTCAAGGCAGGTAGTTACAATCCGGCAAACATAGCGTTAATTGTAGCAGTGTAGGGATTTCTCGGCCTTTGGTCTCGAAATGACATGAGACTGGGTAGTTACTACCTCTTGTTGCTCAAATTGTTGAGAGAATACAATTGGCTAAAAAGAATTTTTTCGACATAATTATCAGAGCGCTCTTAACCATTGCCGGCCTGGTTTTAATCTTTAACCTGCCAATAGTTTGGCCGCGCCTGGTTCTACCGGAAACAGACAAAACGGTAAAACCAGGTCGCCCCCCAAACAATGTTATACTGCCCGCTTCCAGCCTGACCTTATCCGGTCCGCCTGCGCCCCCTACGCCCGACGACGTAATCCACTTTGTTAAAACCCTGCATATTCACGGCATCTCCTACAATCAGGCTCGTCAATTTGGGCCGGAGGCGGTCCCCATTCTGCTGGAGTTGTTGGTCGATCCGGAGAACGCCCCTTATGCCGCCAATATTGTGGTTACATTGGGATTTATCGGCCGGCCGGAGGCCCGGCAACCGCTGCTTGACTACCTGACCCAAACCAAAGGCGAAGTCTCGCTGGATCAATTTAGGGGTCTAACCTCGGTACCTTTTGCTCTGAGCCAACTGTCTCATCAAGGCGACTCTGCTTCTCTAACTTTCCTGCTCCGGGCTTCCGACCCAAGCTACTGGAATAATCACACCCCACCCTGGACTTACAACGGCCAAAGGCATAAGCTCAACCTGTATCACAAATCGTTACTGGCCCTCGGCCTGTCGGGCCGGCCGCAAGCTCTGGCTCGACTGGAAGAAATTGCCGGGCAGGGGGGGCTGTCATCCCAAGAAGACGGCGATATTCTGCAACAGGCGCTGGAGCTAAACCGGCGGGTACAACAAGAGGGGATGGCCCCGGTTGTCAGCCCCAACCCCAATTTGCCGCCTGCGGTTGATATGCTCGATGCTGTTGGCTCGCTGGCCGATGATACCAACGCCAACACGCACCTGCAAAGCTTTACCGTAGCCAGGCATGTTAATGAAACCGGTCTTACAAGCAACGCCCAGGTCGATGAGATTCTAAATAAAGCCACCGAAATTATGCAAACCGTCGACGGCGTATCCGACATAAGCTGCTGTATTTACTTGCAGCGCAGCGGTTCATTGGGATCCTTTTCTACCACAGACGGCGTTATAGACACCGGCCCAGAGTTGAGCGCCGTTTTCAACATCGGCTCATATCAGGTTAAGGTAGTACCCAGCCTGGATTACTGTGGCGGTTATAACACTTCAATTATAGGTTGCGCCCTGGTTGGTAATCCCAAAAATATAATCCTGGAATATTTAGGCAACACAACCTCAAACGGTATTCTCTGGGCGCATGAGTTTGGACACAACCAGGGGTTAGGACACGTTAGCGACTCTAGCCGCATTATGCATAACGCGCTCACTCTCTCAGGGTCAAACCAGATGACCCAGGCAGAATGTAACGCCTGGCACAGCACGGGGTATAATCCCGGCGACGCTATTGGTCCTTGCCCGTTCCAATTAACTGCCGGCAAAGCGCTGGAGTCTACCGCCATTGTTACATCCAACGCCAAGATTACCTACACGCTCAAAATCAACAACAACACGTTTGACCCGGTAACAGACATTACCGTCAGCGACACTATCCCCATCAGCGCCGCGTATATTCCCGGCTCTGCCGTGGCTAATCCGGCCATTGTAACCCTGACCAACTTCCCC
>JAJRVO010000088.1 GCA_024277275.1 Chloroflexota bacterium | reverse complement strand
CGCCAGCCGGTTATCAAAAAGGGCAAAAAGGGGCAAAATCTGTCCGCAGAAGCCTGAAGTCCGGCCTGAATATTCAATTTTTAATTTACTTTTACCTGCTCGGTCTTTGCCGAGCTAATTGGCTTTGTCCAAAGTCCAAGGTAACAATTTTGGTTAATAATATCTACAACCCAAATAATAATGTAAAACAATCAAGAAAGGAGCGATGAAACCAATGAACCAACACAAGAATTTTTTGCTTTTTGTAATGCTGATGGCGTTTGCATCACTCACTGCTACAGTGGCGATAGCTTCATCAGCAGAAGTGATTGGCGAGGAGTACACGTTTCAGGCTGATGACCAACTTGGCAAGCTGGCCGAAAAGTATTACGGCGTCCCCTCTGCATACCCGGCTATCATCGAGGCTACCAATGCCTGGGCCGCCCAAAATAGCGAGTACACCCCCATTGCGGATCCGGCTCGCATTTTGATTGGACAAAAATTGGCTATCCCTCCCATCGAAGAAATCCCCCAAACATTCCTCACCGAAGCGCCCCACCAGGAAAGCGTAGCGCCGGAGGAAGCAATTATTCACCAAGTTCCATCAGAGGAACAGCTTAAACTTTTAGCCGGTTTAGACGTTAAAGGCATTCCCCCCGAGTTGCACAACGAAGTTTGGTTGAACTCTGAACCGTTAAAGCTGGCCGATCTACGGGGTAAGGTGGTCCTGGTTGAGTTCTGGACCTTTGGCTGAATTAACTGCGTCCGCGTAATTCCCTCGTTGAGGGAATGGCATAATGAATATGCCGACGACGGCCTGGTGATTATCGGCGTGCATACCCCGGAGTTTACTTATGAATACGACATTGACAATGTTAAGCAAGCTCTGGTAAAATTAGATGTACCCTACCCCGTTGCCATAGACAACGATTGGCAAACCTGGCGCAATTATAAAAAACCGTTCAATCAGCGCTACTGGCCCAGCAAGTACTTTATCGACAAATCCGGCAAAGTTCGGCATATTCACATTGGCGAGGGTCGATATAGTCAACAAGAAGAGATCATTAAGGCCTTGCTGGCTGAGAAAATATAAGCCTTTTTTACATTTACAAGAGGCATTACATGGCTCAAAAAACCCGTGTCCTTGTTGTTGACGACGAACCGAATATCCGTGAAGTGGTGGAACTCTATCTGCGCCGCGAGGGATATGACGTTGAAGTTACCGGCGATGGCGCGACCGCCCTGGAAGCCATTGAGCGCAATCCGCCGGATTTAATTGTGCTGGACCTGATGCTGCCGGTATTAGGCGGCATCCAACTGACCCGCACCCTTAGAGCCGGATATTACGATATCCCCATCATAATGCTCACGGCCAAAGGCGAGGAGTCAGACCGGATTACCGGCCTGGAATTGGGCGCCGATGATTACGTTACCAAACCCTTTAGCCCAAAAGAGCTGGTCGCCAGAGTTAAGGCCGTGCTGCGCAGAGCCGGGGCCAAACCGCTGGTCGATCCCCAGGCTCAACCCATTACTATGGGCGATGTCACCATCAACCCCTCAACTCGCCAAGTCTGGACTCATCAAAACAAAGAAGCGGCGCTGACCGTCAAAGAGTTTGATTTACTTTGGTTTTTTATCAACCACCCCGGCCAGGTCTTTACGCGGGATCAACTGCTTGATAACGTGTGGGGTTTTGATTTTTTTGGCGATGCCAGCACCGTTACCGTACACGTGCGGCGTTTACGGGAGAAAATAGAGCGACGCCCCACCAAGCCGGAATACATTTTGACCGTTTGGGGGGTTGGCTATAAGTTTAGAATGGATCGAAAACCGTGACTCTTAATTTGAAGTGGCAAGAAATCTGGCCCTCATTTATTGGGCTTGGAGTTGCCTTTGTGGCGGCCCTGGCAATTGCCATTTACGTTATGCAAGCCCCTTCAAGCGACCTCCAAGACCTGGTTCGCTTTCTGTTGACCTCCAGTTTGCCCTCGCTGCTGGCGGGTTACCTGGTTTTTATTTGGGGGCGCAAGCGCCTGCGGAGTATTCGGCACAAGATTCTGCTGGCCTACGGCCTGGGCGTTATCATCGCCGTTATCAACATCTATGTAACGTCCCAACTCATGTTTGTTTCATGGCACGACTTTTTGCTTTTGGGTTTGCTGTTGATTTTTGCGGGCCTAATCTCCACCTCATTTGGGTATATCCTGGCCAATGGGCTGATGCAATCGATGGGCCGGTTGCAGGAAGAAGCAACCCGCCTGGCAACCGGCGACTTCTCAGCCCGGGTTTGTTTGGATGAAGTTGATGAATTATCTAACGTGGCCGACTCCTTTAATATGATGGCCGACGAGCTGGAACGCTCCTTTGCCCGTCAAAAACAACTGGAGCAAGCGCGTCGAGATCTGACGGCTGCGGTAAGCCACGATCTACGGACTCCGCTCACCTCAATCAAGGCGATGATTGAGGCGCTGAACGATGGCGTAGTTACCGATCCGGACACAATTCAGCGTTACTACGCCACTATCAACACGCAGATAGAAAACTTATCCAGCCTGATTAACGACCTGTTTGAGCTATCTCAACTTGAAACCGGCCACGTCCAATTACAAAAAGAACCTGTCAACCTGAACGACTTGCTCTCCGACATATTAGAATCGATGCAGGCCCAGGCCAGGGCTAAAGGAGTTTTGCTTAAGGGTGGTTTTTGCCAAGACCTGCCCATTATCCAGGCCGAGTTTGTTAAAGTTCAGCGCGTACTTTACAACCTGGTCCAAAACGCTATTCGACACACCCCTGCCGGCGGCTCAATTTCATTGACTGCTAAAGTTGTGTCGCAGGGGATTCAAGTTGACGTTATCGACACCGGCGACGGAATTGCCCCCGATGATTTGCCATTCATCTTCGACCAGTTTTTTCGGGGCGAAAAAAGCCGCAGCCGCGAGACCGGCGGAGCCGGATTGGGTTTAGCCATAGCCAAAAGAATCGTCGAGGCACACAATGGCCGGATCTGGGTAGAGAGCCGCCCGGACTGCGAGACACGTTTTAGCTTTGCCTTGCCGGTATCTTAACTTACCT
The DNA here is from genome assembly GCA_024277275.1 of Chloroflexota bacterium. Classification (GTDB taxonomy): domain Bacteria; phylum Chloroflexota; class Anaerolineae; order 4572-78; family J111; genus JAJRVO01. The sequence continues at coordinate 2,963 of JAJRVO010000088.1, read as the reverse complement.
GCCACCCCAAAATCAGCTTGCCACACACTTCTCATCAAATTCTTCTTCACTGATCCGAGTATAACTTTCTAAATTTTTTACGATACCTTATAGTATTACCCCGCAACATTTGCGTCGTCCGCGAGAATCATTTGTTCATTGTTAATTGCTCATTGTTAATTTGCGGCTTGCCGCGCTATGGGGTAGCAAATTTAATTTAGTTTTCTATGTCCGGATCAGTCATTTTCCTCTATTACTTTAGATGCATGTGACAAAAGTCACAGAGATTTACCAGGAAACCTGTTATGATATTGTAGGATGCTCTACAAATTTAGGGTCTGTATGACCCTTTGATTGTTAAAAAATTCACTACTAAAAGGCTATTGTCGAGCAGTTTGCCTGGAAAGGAGGGAAAACTATAGAGCATAAAACAAATCTTTAGTAACTTGAGTTCGATAAATGAACGTAGGTTGGGTTGAATGAGTCAAATGAAGTCGTCTATCCGGCAATTTGTTGGGTTTCGTCCTAACACTGGTCAAAAATCAAGCTAATGAAACCCAACATCATCACTTGATAGCCAGGCATGTCAACGGCTCAACGCCAACCTGCTCAATTTCCAAACTCAAGTTAGTAATAATTCTCACGCGAAGTAGGAAATGCCTCAAATTTACAATACTTGTTGGGAAATTCTTTAAACCTAAAAAGCGTTTCATTTGAAACGGAGGGAGTAAAATGAGTAAAAGAATATTATTTATAACAGGAGTACTGGCATTAGTTGCGGCGGCCTTTTTTAGTATGTCTGTGCATACGCCGGTTGCCGGCGCTACATTGCCCCAAGACACGCCGCTTGAAAGTGTGGTTGAACCATCTCTACCGGCAGTTGAAGAAGTAGAGGCCGTAGACGTGGATAAAATTGTGCTGCTTGACGAAGTTGCCGCTCAAACTGATGATGATTCTGATATTTGCATTGGCTGCCATTCTGAGATAACCCCAAAAATGGTGCAAGCCTGGGAAGGAAGCGCCCACGCGCCCAACAACGCAACCTGTCTGGATTGTCATAAGGCCGAGGCGGATGATTGGGATGCCTGGGAGCATATGGGTAACACGGTTGCCCCGCATCCCACGCCCAAAGATTGCTCTCAGTGTCATGATAAGGAAGTGGCCGAGTTTAGCCGCAGCAAGCACGGAGCCTTATCGATGATATTTCTGGCCGGTTCCTTTGACCGCACCGTCTTTGAGCCGACCATTGCCACCAAGCACGGTTGCCAGGAGTGTCACAACATCGGCCACTTCTGGCCAGACCAGAGCGTGGGCGAGTGCGACGCCTGTCACCCCAAGCACAGCTTTGACATAGCCGTGGCCCGCAACCCCTACACCTGCGGCGAGTGTCACATTGGTCCCGACCATCCCCAAATAGAAATATACCTGGAGTCCAAGCACGGCAATATCTTCACTACCCGGATGCACGAGTGGGACCTGGGCTATGACAGCGACAATAATGGCGGGTTGGTCCCCATTCCCGTGCCAACCTGCACCACCTGCCATATGGACGCCGCGCCCGGCATGGCCTCTACCCACGATGTGGGTGAGCGAACGGCCTGGGAAACTCAAGCTCCCTATACCATCCGCACTACAGAAGCCTGGGGCAACGGCCTGACCTGGCAGGACAAGCGTGAAAATATGGAAACCGTCTGCCGCCAGTGTCACGCCCAACCCTTCATTGAGCGTTACTTGTTGATCGGCGATCTCAATGCCTTGCAGTACAACGAAATCTATCGCGAGGGCAAGCGCTGGCTTAATACTATGAAGGACGAGGGTATCATCGTCACTCCGGGCTTTGAGGGACTGGCCCCCTTCACTATAGCCGGCTACGATGAACTGCCCGAAGAAGTTTCTTACAACATTTGGCATCACGAAGGGCGACGCTACCGCTTTGGGGCGCTGATGATGGGCGCCGATTATACCCAGTGGCATGGCATTTGGGACCTGCAAAAGGATTTGGTGGAGATTATCCGCTACGGGGCCGAACACGGGATGCCGGAAGCCGAAGCCTGGATGGCCTCGGATGATCCCAACAAGTTCTGGCTCTATCCCTTCTATGATGTGCCGGGTTCGGCTTGGGGTATTGATACCCTTGCCTACCGTAAGAGCGACGAGCATACCACCAAGATTATGATGAACCGGGGCGATATGCTGGATGACTACTGGGATCGCGCTTTTAGCAATGTGGAAGCGGCCTACAAAGCCAACTTGCTGTCGGATAAGCAGTGGAAGTTGGTTCAAGAGTTGTATGAGAACCGCGAGATTGAAAACGGCAACGTTTTTGAATTGCCGCCCGACTATAAAGTTCATCTGGAGGGCAAGGCGGCCGATGGCGCGGCTGTTAAGACCCAGGTTCTGGAACTTGAACTCCCAGGCTCTCCCGGCTGGCAATACAACGAGTAGGTTATGCGTGTCTAATTGCGTAAGTTAAAACTGAATATTGCTTGACTAAATCAAAGAGCGCAATCAGAAATGGTTGCGCTCTTGCTTTTTTGTTTCCTCACTGCGCTACTTGTTCCTTTTCGGTTTGTTCCTGAAGGGCGCGAAGATAGGATACAATATCTTGCATCTCCTCCTCGCTAAGCGCGGGATTGCCGCCTTTGGGGGGCATAATCACGCCGGTGGTGTTGAGGGGGTCATTTAGATCGCGGCCGGTTTTTATAAATTCAATCAATTCGGCGTCACTTTTATCAGCGACAAACTCGCTGGCAGTCAAATCTTTGCCTGCGCCGAAAACACCTTTACCCGTTGGCCCGTGGCAAGAGGAGCAAGTTGATATAAACTGTTTTTGACCGGGAGCAGATGGTTCCTGACTGCCGCCGCAAGCGGTGAGAGTGAAGGCTAAAACCAAAGATAAGGTTATGACTAAGTAGAGTGTTACTTTCACTATTTAAAGAATCTCCATCAAGAATAAATTGGCTTTGTTGAACACTTATCTGTTT
>JAJRVO010000811.1 GCA_024277275.1 Chloroflexota bacterium | reverse complement strand
CTGGGCTTGATGACTAAACACAACTTTATTACCGCCGATGAGGCCGCCGTCGCCCATACCGAAAAACTCGGCTTTGCGGCTATTCCGTTTCCCATCAAGGCTCCCCACTTTGTCATGTACGTGCGGGGTCAATTGGAGCGACGTTACGGCCTGGAAGCCATCTACCGGCAGGGATTGCAGGTCCACACCACCCTCGATTTGAACATCCAAAACACGACCCGACGCATCGCCCGCTACCGGCTGGTCGAGTTGACCGAGCGGCGAGACGGCGAGCCTCCACGGGTGGTGCGCAACACTGCTATTGTGGTCCTGGACCCCCACAGCGGCGAAGTATTGGCTATGCTTGGCAGCCCCAACTATTTCGACCCCCGTATCGACGGGGCGGTCAATGCTACCACGGCCACTCGCCAGCCCGGTTCTTCTATCAAACCCATCACCTACGCCGCCGCTTTTGACCCCGACATTGCCGCCGCCAACGGCTACCAGCCGTTGACTCCGGCCTCGATGATGGTTGATGTGCGGACGGCCTTTGTGACCAAAGAGGGTCAACCCTACGCGCCGGAAAACTACGACCGCACCTGGCGCGGGCCGGTCTTGCTGCGCCAAAGTCTCGCCAGTAGCTATAACCTCATCGCCGTCAAAGTTCTGGATTACGTGGGGCTTGAGGCAATGATTGATTTGGCCCGCTCGATGGGCATCGCTACTTTTGATAACAAGGATTTTGGACTGGCCCTGACTTTGGGCGGGGGCGAGGTCCGGCTGCTGGAACTAACGGCGGCTTACGGCGCGTTTGCCAACGGGGGGCGTAAAGTGGAGCCGTTAACCATCACCCGCATCACCGACCACACCGGCAAGCCGCTTTACGAGTCGCCCACAAATCTCAACCCCGGCCCGCAGGTGATGGACGCTCGTACCGCCTACCTCATCACCGATATCTTAAGCGACGACTACGCCCGTCGCTCCACTTTTGGCGCGGGCAGCCCTTTGAATCTCTCTCGTCCGGCGGCGGCCAAAACCGGCACTACCCAGGATTGGCGCGATAACTGGACCGTCGGCTATACCCCCGATTTAGTGGTTGGGGTGTGGGCCGGCAATGCCGACAACGAGCCGATGCGACATGTCTCCGGCGTCACCGGCGCGGCCCCCATCTGGCACGATGTAATGGAAGAACTGCTCAAAGCCCGTCCCCCCCAGGATTTTCCTGTACCGGAGGGACTGGTCGAGAAAACCGTCTGCGCCAACAACGGCCTGCTCCCCATTTTGGATTTTGGATTTTGGATTTTGGATTTGGAAAAAAAATCCGCAATCCGCAATCCGCAATCCGCAATCCATTGCCCATACACTATCACCGAACTGTTCATCGCCGGTACAGAACCCCAACGTTTTGACGATTGGCATCAGGCCGTCGCCATCGACCATCGTAATGGCCTGCGAGCCGGGTCGGGCTGCCCCCTAGATTTTGTCACCCTCCAAACCTTCACCCGCTACCCCGCCGAGGCTCAAGCCTGGGCCAAAAAGCAGGGCGTCCCCCAACCGCCCGATATCTACTCGCCTCTGTGTCCAAACAACCAATTGGCAAATGATGGGCGACAAACGACGAACGACGGACGACAAACCACGGACGACGGACGACAAACGACGAATGACCAGGGACAACTGACGAATGACGGGCGACAACTGACGAATGACCAGGAACAACTGACAATCTCCCAATCTCCAATCCAAAATCCAAAATCCAAAATCCAAAATCCCGACTCCCCTGCGCTCATCTTCACCAGCCCAGACCAGGGCGCAGTCTTCCGTCTAGTGTCCAACATTCCGGCGGATAAGCAGAAAATTCGGGTTAGCGTCCGCCCGGCGGATGGGGTGCAGTTGCAGGAAGTGACTTTGCTCATCAACGGTCGGCCATTGGCCGATGGGCCGGAAACGCTGTGGCAGATGTCGCCGGGAGTTTATACTTTTGAGGCCGTTGGCATTGACGCGGCGGGGAATGAAGTGTCGGCCCGGAGCGTTACGGTAGAGGTGGTGGAGTAGGGGGCGCCCCAAATTGAAATTCTGACATCCAACGCCGTAAGAGCTTGCCTCTTGCGACGTTTTTGTTGTATACTGCACGTATTAGAAAAAGAGTGTTTCCCACATAGTGTGGGTTAAGAATGGAGGAGTGTAGAATTTATTCTGCCAAGCGCTCTAATGCGGAATTCATTCCGCATTCCTCCACGTCAGTCGGGAAATACTCTAGAAAAATACGGCGAGAGAGGATAAAAATATTATGGCCCGCAATCCTAAAAAACGACAAAAAAACCTTCAGCGGAAGGCGGCTAAACGCAAGCAGAAAAAGGCCAAAAGCAGACAATTTGCTCGACCCGGCGGACAGAAATTGGTGCGCCAGTCCGGCAACTGGCCGGTCCACGAGGTCTGGCTGACCGAAGATTGGGATAAAGAGGGGAACATTATTCAGGCTCTGGTGGCCCGCAAATCCGAGCAGGGACAGCTTGTTATGGGGGCCTTTGTGGTTGACCTCGGCTGCCTGGGAGTTAAGAATGCCTATGCCCGACCGGTTGATGTTTATGAATATCGAGAAGTACTCGATACTATGAAAGAGGGCCAATCTATGGTTAAGGCCGATATTAACCTGGTCGCCAAAGTTATCCGGGAAGGGATAGCCTACGCCCGCCGGTTTGACCTTGAACCCCACCGGGACTACTTTCAGGCCAAACCCGTTCTGGGCGACGCCGACCCGGATGCCTGCTCCGTCCCCGTTCCGCTTGGTGGGCCGGAGGGCAAGCCTTTCTTTATCTCCGGGCCTTATGACAACGTGGATAAAATTATGGCCAAACTAACCAAAGCAGTCGGGCCGGACGGCTTCCACTACGTCACACATTTAAGCCCCGACACCGAGATTTTCCTGGATGATGACGATTGGGAAGAGGTGTAGTGTACTCACCGAGAAACAGCGGTTACAAGCAGTGAAGTTGTGGTTAAAAGCGTAAGTAAGGAATGAGAATTAAATAACTTTCTCAATGTCATTCTGAACGAAGTGAAGAATCTCCGGCTACAACGGCCAAACCTGACCGGCCTTGGAGATTCTTCGCTCCCGTTGGTCGCTCAGAATGACACAAACGGGTAAGTTAATTAATCACGATTCCTAAAGAATAGAGATGGCGTTTTTTGTCTGCAATTGTCAGTGACTAGCGACCATATTATACTAAAAGAGGTAAAGTAAGGACCTGAAATGTACCCGTTCCAAAACTACTAATTGACCGAATATAACAAATATGTTATATTTTATCGTAGGACAATATTAAATATCTATTTGGCGCATTGAATTTTTTCCCCCAACTGGTGAACGACATTCTCCATTCGACTATATAGCCAATTTGTCTGACAAGACAGAAAAGACACAAATGTTTCTTCGCCTTGAGACGTTGAGTAAGCTAGAGGTAGGAGAATGGCCACATACTTGGATACACAAAATTGCTGGCGCTATATTTCAACTTGCCGCTGGCAATCAACGTATTATGTATTGTTTGGATGCTAAAACCATTGTTGTTCTACATGCCTGTAGAAAAGTGAAGCAAAAGACTCTCCGCAAGGACATAAATAGAGCTGAAATTCATTACAATAAATATATGTCCCAGAAGAAAGGTCAATAAAATGACAAATGAAGGCGTAAGTACTCTTACCGATTTGTTTGCTGAACTGGACAAAGACCCTGATTTCCGAACAGAGTATAATCGTCAAAAACCATATTATGATATCCTTTTAGAGGTTATCAAGCGGCGAAAAGAACTTAATATCACTCAGAGAGAATTGGCAGATAAAACAGGGACTCACCAGAGTAGTATTTCAAGAATCGAATCAGGCGAACATGACATACGGCTAAGTACACTAATCGAGATTGCGGAAGCCTTAGAAGCGAGTGTGGAAATTCGGTTGGTGCCCACCTATTATGTTGATGATGAGGAATACATGAAGTTGTTAGATTTTTCAGCCGATAATATCTCTGTACAGAAGCATATAACAATGCCAATACTTAGTGAGGAAATAGCAAGGATTTAAGCCAACTATGACTCAAGAAATCCGTTTCCCTTTTCGGCTTCATAACGCCATTTTTACATCACTTGAGTTCCGTAGACAGCCAGAAATGCCGGAACCCTTGCAGCTACAGCTTTCTACTGAAATTAGGATTCATGATGACAAGTTCCCTGACAGATTGCAAATTGATCTCAGGTTAAAAACACCTGGCGAACAACCACTAAAATTATTTGTAGAACTTGTTAGTCTATTTGATCTCGTTGAAGACCAACCTAAACCCGACCGGAGTATCATTCCTGATTTCATCAATCAACAAGCGCTCTATATGGTATGGCCGTATATGACTCAAATGGTAAAATACATGACGGGACAGATGGGTACGAGTTCTGTAAATGTACCAACTCCTTTGATTTTCTCTTTTAAACCACCAGAAGAAAAGCCGACCGTAGATGAATAAAGAGTAGATGATTCTGTACTTGGTGGTATACAAATTATAAAAGGCTGGCACTCGCCAGTCTTTTTTATTTTCCAGAACTGAAGATTATTTCGATAGCTCTATTTTGGTATGGGCGTTGTGTAAACATTTTTTGCTGAGGAACAATATACTCTGTACCAACGG
>JAJRVO010000087.1 GCA_024277275.1 Chloroflexota bacterium | reverse complement strand
CGTGTTTCTTAAAGACCGCAGAGGTTTTTTGCGAGATATTTTCAAGCGAATTTGCCTCGATTATGACCCTGACTTACAGTTAAAATGGGCTTTAGAAACCTCTGCGGTCTGGCCCACACGATTTAAGAAACACGCTCTTAGTGTCAGTCCAAAAATAACTTCCCGTTTTAGGAGTCAAAAAGTGTACTTTTTGACTCCTTTTGCAGGAACTTATTTTTAGACGCTTACTTAATGCGAGCGATACACCAAAAATTTGGCGACCGCTTCCAGTTCTGATTGGGCCTGATTTGAGACGTTGATTCTGTTTAACGCCGAAAAGGCAGTTTCAATATAACCATTAGCCTTGTTTTGGGCATAGTTACAGGCATCGGCCCACTTCAGGCTTTCACGCACAAATTCAATCTGGGCATCTGATAAAGGTTCGGGGTTAGCGTACAATGCGCGTAATTTTTCCCGACGCTGCCCGGTCGATTTGTTTAGCGTGTATATTACCGGCAGCGTTTTTTTCTTTCGACGCAGGTCGTTATCTGTTGATTTGCCGGTTTTGGCAACGTCACCCCAAATACCCAGGATATCATCGCGCACTTGAAAAGCAAGACCAATGTTGCGGGCAAATGCGCGGTAATTTTTAATTATTTCCTCATCGGCGGCGCCCAGTATAGCCCCGGAAAGAACAGCCGCCTCAAGCAATGCGCCCGTTTTTTTATAAACCATATCCAGGTACATGTCGGTGGACACATCTTGAATCTGCTCAAACCTTAAGTCCAAATCCTGGCCTGCGGTAAGTTTAAGGCACGATTCGGTGATTAAGCCTAGCGTTGCAAGGGTTCTTTCGGCAGTAAATTGAGTTGAGTTTAGCTGGTATGTACACTTAAAGGCCAGTGTGTAAAGAAAATCACCCACGTTAATAGCTAAAGGTTTACCCCAAATTGCCCAGGCCGTAGGGCGTCCGCGCCGCTCTAAATCATTGTCTTCAATGTCATCGTGAATCAGGGTAAAGTTGTGGATCATCTCTATAGCGGCAGCTACAGGCAGCGCATCTTTGTGGCTGCCGGTAAGCGCGTCAAAAACTAACAGGCACAGAGTCGGCCTGAGCATTTTTCCGCTCTCAAAACTTGCCGGCTCAAAATTTTGGTCAACCCAGCCAAAATGATAATTTATAACTCCGCGTATAAAGGGCGGAGCGCCGGTTAAGGCATCTTTGATAGCGCGTTCAATATCTGATGTATATTTGTTAAGTATACCGTTAATTCCGGGCATAGTTTGTTGTTTTACCCTTAAGGTTACTTTTTTGCAATGTAAATAGAGAAGTGGAGTACCCTCAGTTGCGCAGACCTTCACCTACGCCGTCCGCATCTGAAGATGCTCCACTCTCCGGTTCTTGTTAAATCCTGTTGTTTAACTTGGTTAAAGGTTACAAAACCCGGATAATTCTAAACCTCCAGAATTTCTTTTTCTTTAGCCTCGCCAATGGCATCAACTTTTTTGATGTACTCATCCGTAAGTTTTTGCACTTCATCCCGGCCTTTGTAGAACTCATCTTCAGAAATCATCTTTTCTTTCTCAAAACTTTTCATGTCTTCTAAGCTGCCTCGGCGTGCATGTCGAATTGATATTCTGGAGTCTTCGACTCGTTTTGAAGCCGCTTTGGTCAACTCTCGCCGTCGCTGTTCGGTGAGACTGGGAATCTGAAGACGGATAAGTTTGCCGTCGTTGTTAGGGTTTAATCCCAAATCAGATTGCAAAATAGCGCGTTCTATATCTTTGATAGCGCCGGGGTCATAGGGCCGAATGGCAATTAGTTGAGCTTCGGGAACGCTAATTAGGGCTAATTCTTGAAGCGCGGTGAGGGTTCCGTAATACTCTACCAGCAATTTATTTACAAGGCCGGTTGAGGCTCGGCCGGTTCTCATAGCAGCAAGGTCACTTTGCAGAGCTTCAACAGCTTTATCCATTGTCTTTTTAGATTCTGCTAAAATGTCATTTATCATTTTGTTTGTGTTACCTCCTATGAAAATGATGAACGATGAGTGATGAATGATGAATGAACAGCGTTTCTCACTCCTCACCGGCTAAATTTTCATTCTCTTGTTGTCCCATTAGAATTGTCGCGCCTTGATGAAAATCAATAGCTAATAAGCGTACCCATGATATCACCTAATACAGTTTTTTTCAAACTTTCGGGTTGCCACAAATTCAAAACAACAATGGGCATTTGGTTATCCATACAGAGTGTTAAGGCCGTGCCATCTAAAACTTTTACGCCCTGGTTAAGCGCGTCAATGTAGCTAATGGTATCAAATCGCTTGGCGTTTGGGTCGGTGTGGGGGTCTGATTCGTAAACGCCGTCAACTTTGGTGGCCTTTACCAAAAGTTCGGCGTCTATTTCCATTGCTCTAAGGGCTGCGGCTGTATCTGTGGTAAAGTATGGGTTTCCCGTGCCGGCTCCCAAAATAACCACTCTACCTTTTTCAAGGTGCCGAATGGCTCGTCCTCGAATGTAAGGTTCGGCTACAGCCCGCATTTCAATGGCGGTTTGTACGCGAGTATCTATTCCTACTCGGCCCAATGCGTCAGCCAGGGCCAGTGCATTCATTACGGTAGCCAGCATACCCATGTGGTCTGCCGTGGCCCGCTCCATACCGTGATCCAGTCCATCTTTACCCCGCCATAGATTACCAGCTCCAATGACAATGGCTATTTCTACGTCCAAATCATAGATTGATTTTATGGTAGCGGCCAGAGAATCGGCTGCAAAGGGGTCGATTCCAAAGTTGCCCTTGCTGGCTAAAGACTCGCCTCCTAATTTTAATAAAATGCGGTGATATTTTGGCGAGGCCATACATTTTCTCCAGGTTTATTTCTTTTTATAAAAAAACCGGAACTTTTAACTGTTCCGGTCTCTAATTTAGCTAACACCCAATTCAAATCTGGCAAAACGTCGGATTTTTATATCATTGCCCAGATCTTTGCTATGTTGCTTAAGCAGTTGAGCTATAGTCAATTTGTTTTCTTTTACAAACTCCTGGTTAAGCAGGGCCACTTCACTGTACCACTTGTTCAATTTGCCCTCAACAATTCGCTCTTTGATGTCGTCAGGCTTTTTGTCTTCGGCAAGTTGAGCGCGGTAAATGTTTTTCTCGGCTTCAATTACGTCAGCAGGTATGTTATCTTCAGAAATATAGCGCGGCGCAACGGCGGCAATTTGCAAAGCAATATCATGGGCAAGTTGAACAAATTGATCGTTGTCGACGCTGCCGCCCGCTACCTCTACCAGTACCCCAACACGGCTTCCAAGATGAATGTAGCTGTCAAGCAAACCATCGCCCTCTAAATTAAAGCGGGCCACTTGACGAACTATCATATTTTCGCCCAGTTTGGCGATGGTATCGGTTAACTGTTCGGCAACGGTTTGTTTTGAGTTGTCAATATAGGGAGCGGCCAGTAAGGTTTCAGCGCTGTCAATATCGGATTGCTCAGACACTTGTCGTACCAGAGCGTCAACAAAACTTTTAAAGTCTTCAGTACGAGCTACAAAATCAGTTTCACAATTGACTTCAACCATCACGCCAACTTTACCATCGGCGCTAACCTGGGCGCTCACTAATCCTTCATTGGCTTCACGGCTCGCTTTTTTAGAGGCAGCGGCCAGCCCCTTCTTTCGTAAAAATTCCACGGCTTTATCAATATCGCCGTCTGTTTCTTGCAAAGCTTTTTTACAATCTAAAACACCAGCTCCGGTTAACTCTCGGAGATGTTTAATGTCTGCGGTTGTAATTGACACAGTTCCTCCAAATTTCTAGTTGTTATCAGTTATCAGCGCCCCACAATGAGGCATCGTTTGCCGGGAGAGAAAACGGGGGAACTATCCACTCCTATGCTACGCATAGGCAGCCCCCCGGCCTACGGCGTTTTTTTAGCAGTTATCAGCGTGACAGACCCGGCAAGGAAAAGGAGTCTTGGGGTCTAATTATTAATCGCTGTTGTTATTACTTTGTAGTTGTCTCTTCTTTGGGAGACTCATCCGTAGCATCATCATCTTTTTCAACAGCCTCATCAACTGCCTCTACAACTTCTTCGGCAATCTCAGGTGATTCTACGGTTTCTTCGACGGCTTCAGATGCAGCTTCTTTTGCAGAAACCTCGGTTTCCGCTACAACTCCGGCCGGCTCTTTAATCTCTGCTACCGCTTCGGCTACTTCTTCAGCGGCTTCGGCTTCGGGCGCTGCTTCATCAACATCTTCTGCGGCCTGAATTTTGGCCAGGGTGCTGGGGCCAAGATAGCGTTCCATAGCCTCGTCAACTTCCATACCGGCAGCCTCTTCTTCTTCGGCTCTAAGGCTGTTTAGTATAGCATGACCTTCTAAAGCCGCATTGGCCATAGTAGCATTCATCAGTTTCACTGCCCGGATTGCGTCGTCGTTACTGGGAATCACATAATCAATCGGGTCCGGGTCGCAATTTGTATCAACCATAGCAATAATAGGAATCCCCAAGATATTTGCTTCTTTAACCGCAAGCGCATCCCGACGAACATCAACCACAAAGATAAGGTTGGGTAAACGGCGCATTTCTTTTAAGCCGCTTAACCGATAATTGAGACGAGCAATCTCACGTTCTCGCATAAGAGCTTCTTTTTTGGGCAAGCGAGCAAATTCACCACGAGCTTGTTGCTTTTCAATGTCCAACATATGGTCAATCCGTTGGCGAATAGTTCGCCAGTTGGTTAAAGTACCCCCTAACCAGCGTTGATTTACGTAAGGCATACCGCAACGTATGGCCTCTTCTACCAGGCTTTCTTGAGCCTGTTTCTTAGTACCCACAAAAAGAACAATACCGCCAGAAGTGACAGTATCCTTTACAACCTCATAGGCTTGATTAAGGCGGGCTATGGTTTGCTGAAGGTCAATGATGTGGATTCCGTTCCGCTCGGTAAAGATGAAGGGCTTCATCTTGGGGTTCCAGCGGCGTGTCCGGTGTCCAAAGTGGACGCCTGCTTCAAGCAGGGCTTTCATAGGCACAACATTTTTAGATGCCATAAAACAAAATTTCCTCCGTTTTTATTATAATTAGCTTTAGTTTTACTAAAGCCCTTTGGCTTTGTCAAAGCCCTTTGGTTCTGCCAAAGCCTTTGGCTCTGCCAAAACCTTTACCTCCGCTCTTTTCATCCATCCGGGAACCTTATAATAAGGCACGGCCCGTTTGTCAAAGAGCGTGTGAGATGAGTAAACCGTTTACTTCTTTTGCCAACCAAGAGTATTGTTTAATTCTTATTCGTTAGCAAAAATCCCAAGCGATAAGTATATCATGTTGGTTTAGAATGAGCAAAAATAATGGCGTAGACTCGAAGGTGAAACGGATTGCCGAGTCGACAAATTGCAGGTGTAGGGGTCTCTTGCGGCTCTTTCAAAACGTTGTTTAACCGGTATTTTAAAGTACATTTACCATGAAACTACAAAATTCTAATCTGCCCCACATTCAAAATAAGGGTTGTCCCTATACCAAATGGTTTGGCAAACGGTCTTTTCATGTGTATAATTATTTAATCATCTGTTAAAGTCATCTATCAAAAGGGAGACGGGCAATCCCATTGGGACGGCAACACGAATGAAAATCAGGAGATTGAGGGGATGCCTCTAAACCCCGCCCTCAAATTCTATTTTCGGGAGAGAGGGCTTTAGTGGTATGAGTGTAATTGATGAGATTAAATCCAAGCTTGATATTGTCGATCTGGTCTCCGACACCGTTACCTTGAGAAAATCGGGCAAAAACTATACAGGTTTTTGTCCTTTTCACTCAAATACCAAAACCCCCTCTTTTGTTGTGTTTCCCGATACGCAAACCTGGCGCTGTTTTGGGGCCTGCGCCGATGGCGGCGATATATTTAGCTTTTTTATAAAGCGCGAGGGCTATGATTTTAAACAAGCCCTTGAAACATTAGCCCAACAAGCCGGCGTACAACTTCAAGCGCCTAGCCCTGAAAAAGAGAAGCAAGATAAACAGCGCAAAAAATTACTAGAGCTTAATGCCGCCGCTGCAACTTATTTTCACCGTTTACTGACAACCTCGCCCGCCGCAGAAAAAACGCGAACCTATCTTGCTCAACGCCAGTTAACGGCCGAAACCATTGCCGCCTTTCAATTAGGCTATGCTCTGGATGAGTGGGAGGCTTTAAAAAGCCATTTTATTGAACGCGGTTACAGCAATGAAGATTTGCTGGCAGTAGGCCTAATTGTTGAACGAGATGACGGCTCGCCGGGATATGACAGGTTTCGTAACCGGCTCATTATCCCCATTAGAGACGTAAGAGGGCAGGTTATTGGTTTTGGGGCGCGCGCCCTGGCTGTCGACCAGGTCCCCAAATACCTTAACTCGCCCCAAACGCTGCTCTTTGATAAGAGCGCTACATTATACGGGCTAGACCTGGCCAAAAAACAGATTCGCCAGGTCGACAGGGTGGTCATTGTTGAAGGCTATATGGACGTTATCCAGGCCCACCAACGCGGAGCGCAAAATGTTGTGGCCCAAATGGGAACCGCGCTTACCGAGCAGCAGCTAAGAATACTAAAAAGAACCACCGGCAACTTTGTTTTGGCCCTTGACGCCGATACAGCGGGAGGGGCCGCTACGTTACGAGGCCTAAACATTGCCAGAGAAGCGCTGGATAGAGAGACCGTTCCGGTACCAACCGCGCGGGGTCTCATTCGTTATGAGGGCCGGTTAGATGCAGATATTCGCATTGCCGCCTTGCCGGTAGGCAAAGACCCAGATGACATCCTGAAAGAGGGACTTGACGTTTGGCAAAAGATTATCGCCGATGCGGTTCCAATTATCGACTTCTACTTTCAGGCCGTTACAGCCGGGCTGGATTTAAATACCGCCAAAGACAAAAGCATTGCCGTACGAGAGTTAATCCCTGTTTTGCGTGACATTGGCAATAAAGTAGAGCAAGAACACTACGTTCAAAAACTGGCTCGCCTTATTCACGTTGATGAACGCACGCTGATAGCCGAGCTAAAAAGCGGGCAAAAATCGCATCCAATTCGTCGCCGAAAACAACCTGTATCGCCAGTTTTGCCAGAGGCTAAAGAAGATGCGGCAATACCATAACCCATCGGCAATACAGGCAAAGCCGGTCTGGAAGAGTACTGTTTAAGTTTGGTTTTAGCCCATCCAACAGCATTGGCAATATCCAATGATATTCTGGAAGAGCAGAATATTTTGGGCTTGACAATTAATGATTTCAAACGCGGAGCTAACAAAGAAATATTTAAATCTGTGCAGTTGTGGACTGCCTCGGAAACGCCTAAAATAGAGACACTGGTTGAAACGGTGGACGAGCTGCTGGAAGGTCACCTGGCTACCCTGGTCGATGCCTGGCACCGTAACCCTCCGGCCCCCTATGAAAATGTCTTTAAAGATTTGAGTATGGCTATTTTGCGGCTTAGGCTAAGAAACTTTAATGAGCAGATAAAAGAACTGCAATTTTTACTGCGTGAAGCGGAAGAAAACAAAGATACAGAAAGCGCCCGTCACTACAAAGAGATGATCAAAGATCACAATCGACAACTTAGAGAGTTGCACGATACCGGAGATGCGTTATCATTAATGGGCAAACGACGGGCAGAAACCAAAATACAAGCTAACATTTAACCCGATAATTATTACAAAACACCAAATCAGCTATGATGGAGATCATGGATGGCCAAGAAGCGAGTTTCTAAGAAACAAGCTGCGCCAAAAACAAATGGCAAAGAAAAACCGAGCAAAAACCAAGATGGCGCCTCGCCGCTGGAAATTCTGTTAAACAAAGCCAAAAAACAAAAAACCTTAACCCAAAAAGATGTTTTAGAGGTTTTACCCGACGGCGGCCTGGATGTTGAAGCCACTGATGAGCTTATTGCCAAACTGGTAGAAAACGGTATCGAAGTTATTGAGGATGATGTTAGCGACACCGAAGCTCTGGCTGATGTTGATGAACCGGATGACGCTGCGCTAAAAGAAGTTGAAAAAGAGCTAGGCGGTGAGGATAAATCTAAAAATGAGGCTTTGAACTTTAGCACGGTTGAACTAACTAATGATCCGGTACGAATGTATCTACGCGAAATCGGCCAGGTAAACCTCCTCACAGCCGCCGATGAAGTATCCCTGGCCAAACGGATTCAGAGAGGTCTGACCGCTCAAGATAAGCTGGATAAGCCAAATGGCTTTGATGAAGAAAAACTTATAAAACTCAAAGCTCACGAGATAGATGGCAAACTAGCCAAACGTTTTCTGGCTGAAGCCAATCTGCGCTTGGTGGTTAGCGTTGCCAAGCGTTACATTGGACGCGGGATGAACTTTCTGGACCTTATTCAAGAGGGTAACATTGGGTTGCTAAGAGCTGTTGAAAAGTTTGATCACAAACGAGGTTACAAGTTCTCTACTTATGCTACCTGGTGGATTAGACAGGCCATTAGCCGGGCCATAGCCGACCAAGCACGTACTATTCGCATCCCGGTTCACATGGTAGAAACTATAAACAAGTTGGCCCGCACCCAACGCCGTTTGCTGCAAGAGTATGGCCGAGAACCTACCGCCAAAGAAATGGCCCTGGAAATGAACATTCTCTCAGATGAGGATAATCAGATTATCCAAGACGCTCTAAAAGACAAAAACCCTTTAGAGCCGGCTCTGGAGCGTCGCTGGCGACGAGCCGCCTCTAAAGTGCGTCGCATTATCCGCATTGCTCAAGAGCCAATGTCCCTGGAAACGCCCATTGGCTCAGAAGAAAATAGCTACTTGGGCGATTTTATACAAGATGATACCATACTGGGGCCTGTTGACGCAGCTTCAAAGCAATTGTTAAAAGAGCAACTGCATGAGATTTTGACCTCGTTAAGCGATAGGGAACGCAAGGTTCTGGAAATGCGTTTTGGCTTAACAGACGGCCAAGGGCGAACCCTAGAAGAGGTAGGCTATGAGTTTGGCGTAACCCGCGAGAGAATTCGTCAAATAGAAGCCAAAGCCTTGCGCAAACTACGGCACCCCATCCGCAGCCGCAAATTACGAGATTACTTAGGCTAATTTGACGAATTTAAATAATTGAATACAATGGTTGGCTGTTAGTTATAATAATCCTCGGTAGCTCAATTGGCAGAGCGAGCGGCTGTTAACCGCTTGGTTGGAAGTTCGAGTCTTCCCCGAGGAGCTAATAAACAGGGTTATATGCCTCAGAATCGGGTATCTGGCCCTGTTTTTTTGGCTATCTAATTTGGCGTTTAATAGCCAACCTGATTTTGATGACCTGGACTTAATGCAGGTGAGGCAAAGGCATCCACCGAGTGTATTGGGTGTCATTTAGCCCACTTACCCATCTCCCTCACCAAAACACCTTTGTGAACTGAACCAGGATTCTCAGCCAGGTCAGCAAAGACTCCAGGCGCATCCCACAGACTGAACTAGGCCCGTTGAACGTGCCAATAGTCACAATTGTGCCCGCATTTCTAACCAGATCAAAAGCCTGATCAAGGGCCGATTGGGTCGCCGCTGCCTCAAGCACAAAGTCGGCTCCCCGACCGGCGGTCATATCTAAAATCCTGTCTCGAGGATTTTCTTTGGTGACGTTAATCACCGTACCGCCGCCAATCTCCTCGGCCATCTTCAGGCGCGACTCGTTCATATCGGTCATAACCACGTTCACGCCGTAGGCCGCCAGGGTTTGCGCGGCCATAATCCCGATCGGGCCACAGCCGATCACCACGGCCGTATCGCCGGGATCGTGCGGTTCCACTTCAACAGCATGCACGGCGATGCCCAGGTTCTCCAACAGAGCGACCTCTTCCATACTCAAGTTGTCGGGCAATTTGCAGATGACTTTCTCAGGTAACACAGCGTACTCGGCAAATGCGCCCCGGCGTTTGCCATAGATTTCCCTTTCGACGCACATGTTGGTATATCCTTTGCGACAGGCATAGCAATGCCCGCAGTAGATTAGGAATCGGGATTAAATAACTGTCTCATTTCAGAGCGCAGTAAATGGTAATTAGTAATTAGGGATTGGCTTAATAACCAATTACCATTTACCAATTACAATGTTGAGGGACAGTTATTTAATTCTCATTACTTAGTGAAAAAAGTCGTTCGAATAGGGGGAGGGTGTTAGTCATAAAAATCCTCCTTTGTTGAGATTGGAGATTAGGCGATTGGGGATTGGTGTAATCTCTAATCCCCAAACGATATTACTTAACCTGATACAACGGTGGCTAGCCGCGCAGAGCACGCAGTAGGTCGGGTTGAGGCACGAAACCCGACAATCTTGGGCCGATTGTGTTGGGTTTCATTCTTCAACCCAACCTACCCCTTGAATCTACGTTGAACCGTTTTTATTTGGGTACATGTTCAACCGATTGGTTTTTATTTTTGGACAGGCCACAGAGTATGCTACAATATCACCGGCAAGGCGAGCCACAAAACGTACTACGCAGGCCAAACCTCAAAGGTTTCCAAAAACACCTTTGTGACAAGAAGATTTTCCATTTGGGCCAGAATTTACGCTCAAAAAAGCGTTACAAACCTTTGAGGTCTTAAACGATGCAGGCTGAGTAGTAGCCACAAAACTCATTTTTTGGAGTGTGCAATTATGAATAGAGAAGAAACTTTGGAATGGATCGATTTAATTCTTGACTCTCTGGACCAGCATGAAATGATGGCTATCATCAGAGAAAGCGCCGGTCAGTTTGATGGCGAATTTTTTAAAACTATCAGCAGCGAAACAGAGCGTTATGAAGCAGAAAATAACCGCGAAACCGCCGAGCGGCTCACAAAGATTGCCAGGGCCATTGCCGGCGTCCGCCAAAACCGGGCAGAGAATCTATAATTCCCCAAGACAGGATAAAGTATGACCACTAGCCAACCCGAAAACATCATTTTGGATGGTAATTTACTTAGCCAACTCAGGGCTGATATAAAAGACGTGTTTAATGTTGTCAGTGTAGATATCCCGCGCAAAGAACCTCAGGGAACCATCCTTTTCTTTGGCGACCTGCTTATGCAAGACAGCGAGGTTGCCTACGACCTTATTGCCGAACGGTGGCGCGCCCGCGATTACACGCCTATGTTGCGCCACCAGAAAAACCAGATCGAGTTACGCGCCTATCCGGGCATAATTGTGCCAAAGCCCAGCAATCCCTGGATAAATTTGGGGTTGGCTATTGCCACTATTGCCTCCGTGCAGTTTACCTGCGCAACCTACGAATGCCAATGTATTCCCCAAACTCTACAAGATTGGCTAGGCGGCCTCCCGATGATGCTGGCAATGATGGTCATCTTACTGGCCCATGAATTTGGACACTACTTTGCCGCCCGTTATCACAAAGTGGCGG